>NZ_QPFW01000244.1:0-83165 GCF_008122455.1 Enterobacter sp. C6 | reverse complement strand
AGCGGTAGTTCAGTCGGTTAGAATACCTGCCTGTCACGCAGGGGGTCGCGGGTTCGAGTCCCGTCCGTTCCGCCACTTATTAAGACATTAAGCCTGCCCTATCGGCAGGCTTAATGGCAAAAACTTTAGGGGCGTAGCTCAGTTGGTAGAGCACCGGTCTCCAAAACCGGGTGTCGCGAGTTCGAGTCTCTCCGCCCCTGCCATATAGAATCCTTTGCTTCGGCAAAGGATTTTTTTTTGCCTGAAACGCTGCAGAAAACGCTCTTCTTAATTTTTCAGCCAGCATTCCTGCTGGCTGATGTATCAATCCATTACATTGATTTTTAACAGATCTTTTATCTGTGATTGCTTATCACTGTTTTGCAGCCAAATCGCATACAGCGGCCTGGTAAGCGTGGTGGAATCCAGCACCGTATGCAGCCCCGCTTTAGTATCTGCCCAGCGAACAGGTAACCAGGTACAACCTTTCAACAGGGACAGCTGCTGACAGGCGATCTCTGCAGAGCTGGTCGTTAACTGCGGAACATCATCAGGTGCAATCAATCCCGTCTCATGCTGCTGAAAATCTGGCCCCCATTCCAGGCGCAAATAGGTCAGGTCTGCCTTCATCATTGAAGGTTCAGAGGCATAAAGCGCCAGTCCAAACTGACCCACAATCTGGCTGCTAAATTCGTCCATCTTGGGGGCTTCGGTTGTGATCAGAAGATCAAGTTGGCGCTCATGAAGTTGCTTAACCAGCGACTGCCGTTGCGCAATCCTGGCTTCAAATTGCAGGTGACTGTGTGAATGATAAAGCCGGGTAAGCCACTGACTTAGCATACATTCCCACAGGGAAGCGCTGGCCCCTATCGAGAACTCATTATGCCTCGACGTATGTGCCACCTCTTTGCGTGCCGCCTGCCAGGTATTCATGAGCGTTTCAGCGTACGGCAGCAGTTTCTCGCCGGCAGGCGTTAAGCGAATATTGTTACGATGGCGGGTAAAAAGATTCACACCCAGTTGATTTTCCAGCTGTCGAATACGAAAACTGACGGCTGACTGCGTCAGGTAAAGGGCTTCAGCTGCTCGCCCAAAGTGGCGTGTTCTGCTCACTTCAAGGAAAGTTTTAAGCAATTCCGTATCCACATCTTTCTCCGCAAAATTATTTGTCGTTATGATTTAAATGTTTTGTTTTACACTCTGTCAAGCGTAACTAATACTCCGCGCCATAAATAGCTCGGCCAAAGAATTAGGAGCGTGTAGGATGGCGGAAAGCTTTACGACGACTAATCGTTTTTTCGACAATAAACATTATCCGCGCGGGTTCTCTCGTCACGGCGATTTCACCATCAAAGAAGCTCAACTGCTTGAGCGCCATGGTTATGCCTTTAACGAGCTGGATCTGGGTAAGCGTGAACCTGCAACCGAAGACGAAAAACAGTTTGTTTCTGTTTGCCGTGGTGAGCGTGAGCCGCAGTCTGAAGCGGAACGTGTGTGGATCAAGTACATGGCGCGCATTAAGCGTCCAAAGCGCTTCCATACGCTGTCTGGCGGTAAGCCGCAGATGGAAGGTGCAGAAGACTACACCGAGTCTGATGACTAAGATGATAAGAAGGGGCTACGGCCCCTTTTTTTATGCCAGCAACTTCTGCAGATGCAGCAGCAAACGATCGATAGCGCGATAGCTCAGCGCCTCCTGCAAATGTTTCCTCTCAATGTCAGTGCACCCCTCTACGTCAGCAATGGTTCTGGCCACTTTCAACAAACGCTGCCACGCACGTATGGATAGCCCGAACCGCGTCAACGTCTCCTCCAGCCATCCCGCATCCTCAATGTTAAGAGAACAAAACTGCCGGATCCCGGCATTATCCAGCCGCGCATTTAGCCTGTTCTGACGGGCGTACTGCCGCTTCTGGGCTGCAATCACCCGCTCGCGTACCTCTGCTGAGCTTTCACCCGTGATGCCCGTTTGCCTGAGCAGGCCCGGTGGAGGAAGCGGGATTTCGAGAGATAAATCGAAACGGTCGAGAAACGGGCCGGATAACTTACCGAGATAGCGCAATGTCTGCTCTGGCGTACAGCGGTTATGGTTGCCCTGGTAGTGACCCGTCGGGCTGGGGTTCATCGCGGCGACCAGCTGAAACTGCGCGGGATAGCTTATTTTGGCCCGCGTGCGCGATATATGTATTTCGCCGGATTCAATGGGTTCTCTCAGTGCATCCAGCACGCGGCGCTCAAACTCCGGCAATTCATCAAGAAACAGAATGCCATTGTGTGCCAGCGAGATCTCACCCGGCTCGGGGATAGACCCACCGCCGACCATTGCCGTCAGTGAAGCGCTATGATGTGGGGAACGAAAAGGGCGACGGCGCCACTGTTTTTGCAACGATGCAGAACTGATGAGGCTGTATATGGCGGCACTTTCCAGCGCTTCATGATTATTGAGCGGTGGAAGCAACCCACTCAATCTGCTCGCCAACATGGTTTTACCCGTACCCGGCGGACCAATTAACAGAAGATTGTGTCCCCCTGCAGCCGTAATCTCCAGCGCCCGTTTCCCTTGTTCCTGCCCCATAATCTCGCTGAGATCCTCTGGAGCATCCGCTATAACATCATCACACTCCTCCGGCTCGGACAGTTCATGCCGCCCTTCCAGCCATGCACAAACTTCCTGTAAATGCCCCGCGATGAGGCATCCTTTTTCCGCGATAAGACTCACTTCTGATGCGTTTTCATTGGCCACAATGATTTGCCGCCCTGCACGTATGGCTTCCAGCGCTCCCGATATCGCCCCGGGAACGCCTCTTAACGCGCCTGTAAGCGCGAGTTCGCCAACGAACTCATACGAGCCTAGCCGTGTCGTATTAAGCTGCTCAGAAGCCGCGAGAAGGGCAATTGCGATAGGTAAATCGTATCGTCCCCCCTCTTTAGGCAGATCGGCAGGAGCAAGGTTGATGGTGATCTTCTTCGCGGGGAAGGCATAACCGCTATTTATTATTGCGCTGCGGACGCGATCCCTGGCCTCTTTAACCGTCGTTTCAGGTAACCCGACAAGCGTGAGTCCGGGCAGCCCATTACTCAAATGTACCTCTACGGAAACAAGCGGTGCCTTTACCCCGAGAGCCGCACGCGTATAAACAACTGACAGTGACATTTGCACTACCTCCTGGTGTGACTATGTCAGTGCTCGTTATGTTTGTTTATTGCCATTTCGCGAATTTACGCCGCTTGTTCAGGGATTTTAATGGCGCATTGCAACAATTTCATAATCATGGAAAGCTCCTCGCAGAACGAAAAAATCCTGTTTTGACGGTTAGCACCACAGTAAAAAAATGAAAAATATTCATTTTCTAATTTTCGTATATAAAACAACGCTTTTAAGAAATGTGATTCGCGGGCTAACCAAATCCGTCATAAATAAATCTTGTGTTTAATTTGAAAACTGTGATAACTCTTTAGGTATTCCTTCGAACAAGATGCAAAACGAACTGAAAAATGACAGCCCTTCTACGAGTGATTAGCCTGGTCGTGATTAGCGTGGTGGTGATTATTATCCCACCGTGCGGGGCTGCACTTGGACGAGGAAAGGCTTAGAAATCAAGCCTTAACGAACTAAGACCCCCGCACCGAAAGGTCCGGGGGTTTTTTTATGACTAAAAAACGCAGATGAGGAGCAGAGAATGACGACTAGCACAAAATTCTGTTTCTCCCGATTTATGACGGGGAACTAACTATGAATGGGGCACAGTGGGTAGTACATGCGTTGCGCGCGCAGGGAGTCGAGACAGTATTCGGTTATCCAGGTGGCGCAATTATGCCGATTTACGATGCACTGTATGACGGCGGCGTGGAACATCTCTTGTGCCGACACGAGCAGGGCGCAGCGATGGCAGCCATCGGCTATGCCCGCGCGACCGGTAAAACCGGCGTGTGTATGGCGACGTCAGGCCCTGGCGCAACTAACCTGATCACCGGCCTGGCTGACGCGCTGCTGGATTCTGTTCCCGTTGTCGCCATCACCGGGCAGGTGGCGTCTCCGTTCATCGGTACCGACGCTTTCCAGGAAGTCGACGTCCTCGGTTTATCGCTGGCCTGCACCAAACACAGCTTCCTCGTCCAGTCTCTGGAAGAGCTGCCGCGCGTAATGGCAGAAGCGTTCGAAGTGGCAAACTCAGGTCGTCCTGGTCCGGTTCTGGTCGATATCCCGAAAGATATCCAGGTGGCATTCGGCGATTTGGAACCGCACTTCTCAACCGTTGAAAGCGACAATGCGTTTCCGGATGCGGAAGTTGAAGAGGCCCGTCAGATGCTGGCGCAGGCGAAACAGCCGATGCTGTACGTCGGCGGTGGCGTCGGCATGGCGCAGGCCGTCCCAGCCCTGCGCGAATTTATCGCAACAACGCAGATGCCAGCGACCTGTACGCTGAAAGGTCTCGGTGCCGTCGACGCGGATTACCCATACTATCTGGGCATGCTGGGGATGCACGGCACCAAAGCGGCAAACCTGGCGGTGCAGGCGTGCGATCTGCTCATCGCCGTAGGTGCCCGTTTTGACGACCGCGTCACCGGCAAGCTGAATACCTTTGCGCCGAACGCCAAAGTGATCCATATGGATATCGACCCGGCGGAGATGAACAAGCTGCGTCAGGCGCACGTTGCCCTGCAGGGCGATCTCAACGCGCTGTTACCGGCATTGCAGCAGCCGCTGGATATCAATGCATGGCGTCAGCACACCGCAGACATGCGCGCCGAGCACGCCTGGCGTTACGACCACCCCGGCGAGGCCATCTACGCGCCGCTGCTGTTGAAGCAGTTGTCCGACCGTAAACCGGCTGACAGCGTCGTCACCACCGACGTAGGCCAGCACCAGATGTGGTCCGCGCAGCACATGACCTACACCCGCCCGGAAAACTTCATCACCTCCAGCGGGTTAGGGACGATGGGCTTCGGTCTGCCAGCCGCCGTTGGCGCACAGGTTGCCCGCCCGAACGATACTGTTATCTGTATCTCCGGTGACGGCTCCTTCATGATGAACGTTCAGGAGCTCGGCACCGTTAAGCGTAAGCAGTTGCCGCTGAAGATCGTGTTGCTCGACAACCAGCGTTTAGGGATGGTTCGTCAGTGGCAACAGCTGTTCTTCCAGGAGCGCTACAGCGAAACGACCCTTACCGATAACCCCGATTTCCTCACCCTGGCCAGCGCCTTTGGCATCCCTGGTCAGCACATCACCCGTAAAGATCAGGTTGAAGCGGCGCTCGACACCATGCTGAACAGCGAGGGGCCTTACCTGCTTCATGTCTCAATCGATGAACTCGAGAACGTCTGGCCGCTGGTACCGCCTGGTGCCAGTAACTCACAAATGATGGAGAAATTATCATGATGCAGCATCAGGTCGCCGTACAGGCTCGCTTCAACCCGGAAACCTTAGAACGCGTTTTGCGCGTGGTGCGTCATCGTGGTTTTCAGATTTGCTCTATGAATATGGAGACGGCCACTGACGCCCGGAATATCAGTATCGAATTAACCGTTGCCAGCCCGCGGTCGGTCGACTTACTGTTTAGTCAGTTATCAAAGCTGGTAGACGTTGCCCATGTTGCCATCTGCCAGAGCACAACCACATCACAACAAATCCGCGCTTAAGCGTGACAGGACGAAAAAATGACGACAAAAAAAGCTGATTACATTTGGTTCAACGGTGAGATGGTTCGCTGGGAGGACGCGAAGGTCCACGTGATGTCCCACGCGCTGCATTACGGTACCTCCGTGTTTGAAGGCATCCGCTGCTACGATTCTCACAAAGGGCCAGTGGTGTTCCGCCATCGCGAACACATGCAGCGTCTGCATGACTCAGCCAAAATTTATCGTTTCCCGGTATCTCAGAGCGTGGATGAGCTGATGGAAGCCTGCCGCGATGTGATCCGTAAGAACAACCTGACCAGCGCCTATATTCGTCCGCTGGTCTTCGTGGGCGACGTCGGTATGGGCGTGAACCCGCCAGCGGGCTATACCACGGATGTGATCATTGCCGCGTTCCCATGGGGTGCCTACCTGGGTGCAGAAGCCCTGGAGCAGGGGATCGACGCAATGGTCTCTTCCTGGAACCGCGTTGCGCCAAACACCATCCCGACCGCCGCGAAAGCTGGCGGTAACTACCTCTCTTCACTGCTGGTCGGTAGCGAAGCGCGCCGTCACGGCTATCAGGAAGGTATCGCCCTGGACGTAAACGGCTACATCTCAGAAGGTGCGGGTGAAAACCTGTTTGAAGTGAAAGACGGCATCCTGTTTACGCCGCCATTCACCTCGTCCGCGCTGCCGGGCATCACCCGTGATGCCATCATCAAGCTGGCGAAAGATCTGGGTATCGAAGTGCGCGAGCAGGTGCTGTCTCGCGAATCCCTGTACCTGGCGGATGAAGTCTTTATGTCCGGTACCGCGGCTGAAATCACGCCGGTGCGCAGCGTAGACGGTATCCAGGTGGGCGAAGGCCGCTGTGGCCCGGTCACCAAACGCATTCAGCAAGCGTTCTTTGGCCTCTTCACCGGCGAAACAGAAGATAAATACGGCTGGTTGGATCAGGTTAATCACTAAGTATAAATTTGGGACGGCACGCACCGTCCCATTACATAGTCAGACGGGAGTAAATAAAGCATGCCTAAGTATCGTTCAGCCACCACCACCCACGGCCGTAACATGGCGGGTGCCCGCGCACTGTGGCGCGCCACCGGAATGACCGACGCCGATTTCGGTAAGCCAATTATCGCCGTGGTGAACTCCTTCACCCAGTTCGTTCCGGGCCACGTGCACCTGCGCGATCTGGGTAAGCTGGTTGCCGAGCAAATCGAGGCCTCCGGCGGCGTGGCGAAAGAGTTCAACACCATTGCGGTGGATGACGGTATCGCGATGGGTCACGGGGGCATGCTCTATTCACTGCCGTCGCGCGAACTGATCGCCGACTCGGTGGAGTACATGGTTAACGCCCACTGCGCCGATGCAATGGTCTGTATCTCCAACTGCGACAAAATCACTCCGGGGATGCTGATGGCCTCCCTGCGCCTTAATATTCCGGTGATCTTCGTCTCCGGTGGCCCAATGGAAGCGGGGAAAACCAAGCTCTCCGACAAAATCATCAAGCTCGACCTGGTTGATGCGATGATCCAGGGTGCGGATCCGAAAGTCTCTGACGAGCAGAGCGACCAGGTTGAGCGCTCCGCGTGTCCGACCTGCGGCTCCTGTTCCGGTATGTTCACCGCCAACTCCATGAACTGCCTGACCGAAGCGCTGGGCCTTTCTCAGCCGGGCAACGGCTCGCTGCTGGCGACCCACGCCGACCGTAAGCAGCTGTTCCTCAATGCCGGTAAACGTATCGTTGAGCTGACCAAACGCTACTACGAGCAGGACGACGCCAGCGCGCTGCCGCGCAGCATCGCCAGCAAAGCGGCGTTCGAGAACGCCATGACCCTGGATATCGCCATGGGCGGTTCCACCAATACCGTTCTGCACCTGCTGGCCGCCGCGCAGGAAGCCGAAATCGACTTCACCATGAGCGACATCGACAAGCTGTCCCGTAAAGTGCCGCAGCTGTGTAAGGTCGCGCCGAGTACGCAGAAGTACCACATGGAAGACGTGCACCGTGCCGGTGGCGTCATCGGTATCCTCGGCGAGCTGGATCGCGCCGGGCTGCTGAACCGTGACGTGAAAAACGTCCTCGGCCTGACGTTGCCTGAGTCGCTGGACCAATACGACGTGATGCTGACCAAAGACGACGCGGTGAAAAAAATGTTCCGCGCGGGTCCTGCCGGTATTCGCACCACCCAGGCGTTCTCGCAGGACTGTCGCTGGGATACCCTGGACGATGACCGCGCCGAAGGCTGCATCCGCTCGCTGGAACACGCCTACAGCAAAGACGGCGGCCTGGCCGTGCTGTACGGTAACTTTGCGGAAAATGGCTGCATCGTGAAGACCGCTGGCGTGGACGACAGCATCCTGAAATTCACCGGCCCGGCGAAAGTGTACGAAAGCCAGGATGAAGCGGTAGACGCGATCCTCGGCGGCAAAGTGGTGGAAGGCGACGTGGTTGTCATCCGTTATGAAGGGCCGAAAGGCGGCCCGGGCATGCAGGAGATGCTCTACCCAACCACCTTCCTGAAATCGATGGGCCTCGGTAAAGCCTGCGCGCTGATCACCGACGGACGTTTCTCCGGCGGCACCTCCGGCCTCTCTATCGGTCACGTTTCGCCGGAAGCGGCAAGCGGCGGCAACATCGCCATCATCGAAGACGGCGACCTGATCGAAATCGACATTCCGAATCGCGGCATTCAGCTCAAGCTGAGCGACCAGGAAATTGCGGCCCGTCGTGAAGCGCAGGAAGCCCGCGGCGACAAAGCCTGGACGCCGAAAGACCGCCAGCGCGAAGTCTCCTTCGCCCTGCGCGCCTACGCGAGCCTTGCCACCAGTGCAGATAAAGGCGCGGTGCGCGATAAATCTAAACTTGGGGGCTAATGATGGCCGAGTCGCAACCCTTATCCGCCGCCCCAGAGGGTGCGGAATATCTGAGAGCGGTGCTTCGCGCGCCGGTCTATGAAGCCGTGCAGGTCACACCCCTGCAGAAAATGGAAAAACTCTCTTCGCGCCTCGACAACGTGATCCTGGTCAAGCGCGAAGACCGTCAGCCGGTGCACAGCTTCAAACTGCGCGGCGCCTACGCGATGATGGCCGGGCTGACCGACGAGCAGAAAGCGCGCGGCGTGATTACCGCCTCAGCGGGCAACCACGCGCAGGGTGTAGCTTTCTCTTCGGCCCGTTTAGGTCTGAAAGCGCTGATCGTGATGCCGGTCGCTACCGCCGACATCAAAGTCGATGCGGTACGCGGTTTCGGCGGCGAAGTGCTGCTCCACGGCGCCAACTTTGACGAAGCGAAAGCCAAAGCGATCGAGCTGGCGCAGCAGCAGGGGTTCACCTGGGTGCCGCCGTTCGACCATCCGATGGTTATTGCCGGGCAGGGGACGCTGGCGCTTGAACTGCTGCAGCAGGATGCCCATCTCGACCGCGTGTTTGTGCCGGTCGGCGGCGGCGGTCTGGCCGCGGGCGTGGCGGTGCTGATCAAACAGCTGATGCCGCAGATTAAAGTCATCGCCGTTGAAGCGGAAGACTCTGCCTGCCTGAAAGCGGCGCTGGATGCGGGTCACCCGGTAGATCTGCCGCGCGTCGGGCTGTTTGCCGAGGGCGTGGCGGTGAAGCGCATTGGCGACGAAACGTTCCGCCTGTGTCGGGAATATCTCGACGATATCGTCACGGTGGATAGCGATGCCATCTGCGCGGCGATGAAAGATCTGTTCGAGGATGTGCGCGCGGTGGCGGAACCTTCCGGCGCGCTGGCGCTGGCAGGGATGAAAAAATACATCGCGCAGCACAATATTCGCGGCGAACGTCTGGCGCACGTACTGTCTGGTGCCAACGTGAACTTCCACGGTCTGCGCTACGTTTCCGAGCGCTGCGAACTGGGCGAACAGCGGGAAGCGCTGCTGGCGGTGACCATCCCGGAAGAGAAGGGCAGCTTCCTGAAGTTCTGTCAGCTGCTGGGTGGTCGTTCTGTGACGGAATTTAACTACCGTTTTGCCGATGCCAAAGACGCCTGTATTTTTGTCGGCGTGCGCCTGAGCCGCGGCGTGGAGGAGCGCAAAGAGATCCTCAACCTGCTGCATGAGGGCGGCTATAGCGTGGTCGATCTCTCTGACGACGAGATGGCGAAGCTGCACGTGCGCTACATGGTCGGCGGGCGTCCATCGAAGCCACTCAGGGAACGTCTGTTCAGCTTCGAGTTCCCGGAATCGCCGGGCGCGCTGCTCAAGTTCCTTCACACGCTGGGCACGCACTGGAACATCTCTCTGTTCCACTACCGCAGCCACGGCACCGACTACGGGCGCGTGCTGGCGGCGTTTGAACTGGGCGAGCACGAGCCGGATTTCGAAACGCGGCTGAACGAACTGGGCTATGAGTGTCACGACGAAACCCATAACCCGGCCTTCCGCTTCTTCCTCGCGGGCTAAGGGCTGGCCGGGTAAGCGCAGCACCATCCGGCTTTAGTGGTTCGGCAATATCGTCCAGAACGCATCAATAAGCGGCTCATGCAGCCGCTTTTTTTGTGCGCACACGCCAAGCTCAAACGGCGTCTTCTCGTCGCTGCGCTCCAGAATCATTACGCGATTGCGCACCGGTTCCGGGCTATTTTCCAGCACCACTTCCGGCAGCAGCGCCACGCCGCAGCCGAGCGCCACCATCGACACCATCGCCTCATGGCCGCTGACCGTGGCGTAAATCGACGGGTTGCTGATTTTCTGACGGCGGAACCACAGCTCAATGCGACGTCGCACCGGCCCCTGATCGGCCATGATAAACGGCACCGTGGACCAGTCCGGTTTTTCCACCGACACCTGATTACGCACCGGGCAGGGCAGCGCGGGGGCAATCAGCACCACCGCCAGATTCTCCAGCATTGAGAATGCCACCGCGCCCGGCAGGGTTTCCGGCTTCCCGGCAATGGCGAGATCCGCTTCGCCCGTCACCACTTTCTCCATTGCGTCGGAGGCGTCGCCGGTAGTGAGTTTAATTTCAACCGACGGATGCGCCGCGCGGAAGCGGTCGAGAATGGGCGGCAGATGGCTATAGGCGGCGGTCACGGAGCAGAAAATATGCAGCTCACCGGAAAGTGACGGCCCCTGCTGGTCAATCGAGTGACGCAGCTGCTGGTACTGCAACAGCGTCTGCTGGGCAAAAATGCGCAACTCTTCGCCCGCTTCCGTGAGGGTGACGGTGCGGTTGTCGCGCACGAACAGCGGCTGGCCGAGGTCTTCCTCAAGGCGCTGGATCTGGCGCGAAAGCGTGGAGGGGCTAACGTGCATCGCCCGCGCGCTGCGGCCAAAGTGACGGCTTTCCGCCAGGTGCAGGAACATTTTCAGATCGCGTAAATCCACTGATTCCACTCCCTCTTTTTATATTGCAAAAATTGCAACGTGACGTTGTGAATATATCAATTTCCGCAATAAATTTCCTGTTGTAATGTGGGTACATTCTCGCTGAAACGCGAACCGAACAATAAGACACACAACATCACGAGGTATCACCCATGGCTAACTACTTTAATACACTGAACTTGCGCCAGCAGCTGGCGCAGCTGGGCAAATGCCGCTTCATGGCGCGCGACGAATTTGCCGATGGCGCGAGCTACCTTCAGGGTAAAAAAGTGGTCATCGTCGGCTGTGGCGCACAGGGTCTGAACCAGGGCCTGAACATGCGTGACTCCGGTCTGGATATCTCCTACGCCCTGCGTAAAGAAGCGATTGCCGAGAAGCGTGCTTCCTGGCGTAAAGCGACCGAAAACGGCTTCAAAGTGGGTACCTACGAAGAGCTGATCCCGCAGGCGGATCTGGTGGTTAACCTGACCCCGGACAAACAGCACTCAGACGTTGTGCGTTCCGTACAGCCGCTGATGAAAGACGGTGCCGCGCTGGGTTACTCCCACGGCTTCAACATCGTTGAAGTGGGCGAGCAGATCCGTAAAGACATCACCGTAGTGATGGTGGCACCGAAGTGTCCGGGTACGGAAGTACGCGAAGAATACAAGCGTGGCTTCGGCGTGCCGACGCTTATCGCAGTTCACCCGGAAAACGATCCGAAAGGCGAAGGCATGGCGATTGCCAAAGCATGGGCAGCGGCGACCGGCGGCCACCGTGCGGGCGTTCTGGAATCGTCCTTCGTTGCGGAAGTGAAATCTGACCTGATGGGCGAGCAGACCATTCTGTGCGGCATGCTGCAGGCCGGTTCTCTGCTGTGCTTCGACAAGCTGGTGGAAGAGGGTACCGACCCGGCCTACGCGGAAAAACTGATTCAGTTCGGCTGGGAAACCATCACCGAAGCGCTGAAGCAGGGCGGTATTACGCTGATGATGGACCGTCTGTCCAACCCGGCAAAACTGCGTGCTTACGCGCTGTCTGAACAGCTGAAAACCATCATGGCGCCGCTGTTCCAGAAACACATGGACGACATCATCTCCGGCGAGTTCTCTTCCGGTATGATGGCGGACTGGGCGAACGACGATAAGAAACTGCTGACCTGGCGTGAAGAGACCGGTAAAACCGCGTTCGAAACCGCGCCGCAGTTTGAAGGTAAAATCGGCGAGCAGGAGTACTTCGATAAAGGCGTCCTGATGATCGCGATGGTGAAAGCGGGCGTTGAGCTGGCGTTCGAAACCATGGTGGATTCCGGCATCATCGAAGAGTCTGCGTACTACGAATCACTGCACGAGCTGCCGCTGATTGCGAACACCATCGCCCGTAAGCGTCTGTACGAAATGAACGTGGTGATCTCTGATACCGCAGAATACGGTAACTACCTGTTCTCTTACGCCTGCGTACCGCTGCTGAAAGAGTTTATGACCACTCTGCAGACGGGCGATCTGGGTAAAGCGATTGCGGAAGGTGCTGTGGACAACGCGCAGCTGCGCGACGTGAACGAAGCGATTCGCAGCCACCAGATCGAGAAAGTGGGTCACAAACTGCGTGGCTACATGACCGATATGAAGCGTATCGCGGTAGCGGGCTAACAATCTTGTCGGGTGGCGCTTCGCTTACCCGACCTACAAAACCGTAAGATGTAGGCCGGGTAAGGCGCAGCCGCCACCCGGCTTTTTTATTTGCGATACAGCACTTTAATCACGTGGTAGCCGAACTGCGTGTGCAGCGGGCCGGTTGGCTCCAGCACCGGGCAGGAGAAGACCACTTTATCGAACGCCGGTACCATCTGACCCTGGCGGAATTCACCCAGATCGCCGCCGCGTTTGCCTGACGGACAGATGGAGTGCTTCTTCGCCAGCTTGCCGAAGTCGGCGCCGTTTTTGATCTGCTCCAGAAGATCTAAAGCCAGTTTCTCTTCTTTAACAAGAATATGCAGTGCTGCTGCTGTTTTTGCCATGATCGTGCCTTGAATAGGTTGAGATAAATCGGGGCGCAATATACCACGCGTCAGCGGCGATAAAGCACCTTAATGATATGGTAGCCAAATTTGGTTTTTACCGGGCCGTAGGGCTTCAGAAGCGGGCAGCTAAAGACCGTCTGATCGAACGGGCCGACCATTGCACCTTGTTGAAACTCCCCAAGATCGCCGCCATTGCGCCCGGACGGGCATTTAGAGTAACGCTTCGCCAGATGATCAAAGCTGATGCCGCGCTCCAGCTTGGCCAGGATCTCCTGAGCCAGTTTCTCTTCTTTTACCAGAATATGCAGGGCTGCTGCGGTCTTTTTCATGGTTCTGCTCTACGGGTTAAACGCGATTTCTCCACTTTATCATTAGCCGGTAAATCTGCGCCCGGCTTTCTGCTACAATCCACACCCCGTTCGAAGATTGAGCAATACTCCCATGCGTTTAAACCCTGGACAACAACAAGCGGTCGAATTCGTTACTGGACCATGCCTGGTGCTGGCAGGGGCCGGTTCGGGTAAAACCCGCGTGATCACCAACAAAATCGCCCATCTGATCCACAACTGCGGGTATCAGGCGCGACACATTGCGGCGGTCACCTTTACCAATAAAGCGGCGCGCGAGATGAAAGAGCGTGTCGGTCAGACGCTGGGCCGTAAAGAGGCGCGCGGCCTGATGATCTCCACCTTCCACACGCTGGGGCTGGATATCATCAAACGCGAGTATGCGGCGCTGGGAATGAAGTCCAACTTCTCGCTCTTCGATGACACCGATCAGGTGGCGCTGCTCAAAGAGCTCACCGAGGGGCTGATCGAAGATGATAAAGTGCTGTTGCAGCAGCTGATCTCGACGATCTCGAACTGGAAAAACGATCTGATGACGCCGGCCCAGGCCGCGGCGATCGCCAAAGGCGAACGGGATCGCATCTTCGCCCACTGCTACGGTCTGTACGATGCACATATGAAAGCGTGCAACGTGCTGGACTTCGACGACCTGATCCTGCTGCCGACGCTGCTGCTGCAGCGCAATGAAGAGGTGCGCGAGCGCTGGCAGAACAAAATCCGTTACCTGCTGGTGGATGAGTATCAGGACACCAACACCAGCCAGTACGAGCTGGTGAAGCTGCTGGTGGGGCAGCGCGCGCGTTTCACCGTGGTCGGCGATGATGACCAGTCAATTTACTCCTGGCGCGGCGCGCGCCCGCAAAACCTGGTGCTGCTGAGCAAAGATTTCCCCGCCCTGCAGGTAATTAAGCTGGAACAGAACTATCGCTCCTCCGGGCGTATCCTGAAAGCAGCTAACATCCTGATTGCCAATAACCCGCACGTGTTTGAGAAGCGTCTCTTCTCCGAACTGGGCTACGGTACGGAGCTGAAAGTGCTCAGCGCCAACAATGAGGATCATGAAGCGGAGCGCGTGACGGGCGAACTCATCGCCCACCACTTCGTCAACAAAACTGAATATAAGGATTACGCGATCCTCTATCGCGGCAATCACCAGTCGCGTGTCTTTGAAAAGATGCTGATGCAGAACCGCATTCCGTACAAAATCTCGGGCGGCACGTCGTTCTTCTCACGACCAGAAATCAAAGATCTGCTGGCCTACCTGCGCGTACTCACGAACCCGGATGACGACAGCGCGTTTCTGCGCATCGTGAATACGCCAAAACGCGAGATTGGCCCGGCGACGCTGCAAAAGCTCGGCGAGTGGGCGATGACCCGCAACAAAAGTATGTTTACTGCCAGCTTCGACATGGGGCTGAGCCAGACGTTAACCGGACGCGGGTATGACTCGTTAACCCGCTTCACCCACTGGCTTGGCGAAGTGCAGCGTCTCGCGGAGCGCGAGCCGGTGGCGGCGGTGCGCGATCTTATTCACGGCATCGACTATGAGTCCTGGCTGTACGAAACTTCGGCCAGCCCGAAAGCGGCTGAGATGCGCATGAAGAACGTTAACCAGCTCTTCAGCTGGATGACCGAAATGCTGGAGGGCTCCGAAATCGACGAGCCGATGACCCTGACGCAGGTGGTCACCCGCTTTACCCTGCGCGACATGATGGAGCGGGGCGAGAGCGAAGAAGAGGCCGATCAGGTTCAGCTGATGACGCTGCATGCGTCAAAAGGGCTGGAGTTCCCGTATGTCTATCTGGTCGGTATGGAAGAGGGGTTGTTACCGCATCAGAGCAGCATTGATGAAGACAACGTCGACGAGGAGCGCCGCCTGGCCTACGTGGGGATCACCCGCGCGCAGAAAGAGCTGACGTTCACACTGTGTAAAGAGCGCCGTCAGTATGGCGAACTTGTCCGCCCGGAGCCGAGCCGTTTCCTGCTGGAGCTGCCGCAGGATGACGTGATTTGGGAACAGGAGCGCAAAGTGATTACCGCAGAAGAGCGGATGCACAAGGGGCAGGCTAACGTGGCAAATATCCGCGCCATGCTGGCAAAAGCCAAAGAGAAAGGATAATGATGAGTAGGCCGGGTAAGGCGAAGCCGCCACCCGGCAATGTTCAGCGTATTACTTCACTTCCAGCACCCAGTGCACATAGCTCTGCCACTGGCACTCCTGCTCGATCATCTCTGCCCCAAGCGGGTGACAATCAATCCAGTTCTCCGGTAACGTCAGCGAAAGCTTCTCGTCATCGGCCACCAGATTAATGGCGGGCAGCAAATCATCGCGGCGGCGGCTGGCAAACAGGATCGCCAGACGCAGCAGGCGGCACAGATGCTCGGCCACGCGCGGCGGTACGGCGTTTTGCTGATGCAAAGACGAGAGATCAACGGCATTGGTCTGGTTCAGCAGCAGCGTTGCCAGCAATTTTTTCTGCGCAGGTGTATAGCCCGGTAAATCCAGGTTGCGCACCAGATACGCTGCATGAGCCGGTGCCTGCTTAAAATCAATGCTCAGCCCCACTTCATGTAGCGCACAGGCGCTTAGCAATAAATCCCGGCTCAGAGGATCAAGATCCCAGACGTTAGCGACCTGATCGGCGAAGCGTGACGCCAGCTGCGATACGCGTCCTGCCTGATCGATATCAACCAGAAAACGACGCTGCACGTTGCGCAGGGTACGGCTGCGGATATCCTGATCGACCGACAGATGCAGCATCCCGTAGACCAGACCTTCGCGCAGCGCGCCGCCGGCCAGGGTCATACACTGGATGTTCAGCTCGGTGAAAATAGCGATAAGAATGGCCAGTCCGCTCGGGAAGACCAGCGCGCGCTCCAGCGTCAGGCCTTCAATTTCCAGCTCTTCCAGGCGTCCGCACTGAATGGCGCGTTGTTTCAGCTGCTGAAGTTTGGCAAGCGTAATCCGTTCGTCCATTCCCTGCGCCATCATGATTTCCTGCAGAGCCTGCACGGTACCCGAGGCACCCACGCAGACTTTCCAGCCGTGATAGCGCAGCTCGTCCATCACCGGGCGTAACACTTCGCGCGCGGCGTTCTCTGCCTCTTCGAAGTTCTCTTTACCCAGATTACGATCGGTAAAGTAGCGCTCAAGCCAGGTCACGCAGCCCATCGACAGGCTGAACAGCGACGTTGCCTGCGCGCCGGTGCCGGTCACAAGCTCGGTACTGGCACCGCCGATATCCACTACCAGGCGACGATCGTCACCCCCCGTGGTGTGTGCAACACCCTGATAAATCAGGCGAGCTTCTTCTTCACCGCTGATAACCTGAACCGGACAACCGAGAATTTCCTGCGCTCTGGCAATAAAATCCACGGCGTTAACCGCCAGACGGAGTGTCGCAGTGGCGACCACGGTGATTTGGGCATGCGGGATATCCTGCAGACGCTCGGCAAAGAGTCGCAGACACTGCCAGCCACGTTCCATGGCTTCAGGTGAGAGGTGATTGTCGCTGCTCAGGCCCGCCGCGAGGCGGACCTTGCGCTTAATGCGCGTCAGCGTTTGTATGCTTCCCGCCACCTCGCGCACAACCAGCATATGAAAACTATTCGAACCGAGATCAATTGCCGCATAAAGCGAGGTGGAGCTGAGCATATTTTTTAACCTGAACGACGACGATTACGCGGTGCGCCGCCTGAACGACGCGGACCATTGCCGGAGCGTGGGCGGGTTAGACGCTTAGGCGGCGGCAGTTCGCTTAACAGCGCTTCCGGATTGTATTTGCTCTGCGGAATAGAGTGACCGATATAAGTCTCAATGGCTGGAAGATTCAGCGCATACTCTTCACACGCAAGGCTAATCGAGTGACCGCTTGCGCCCGCACGACCGGTACGACCGATACGGTGTACGTAGTCTTCGCAGTCGTCTGGCAGATCGTAGTTAAAGACGTGCGTCACGGCCGGAATGTGTAAACCACGTGCCGCCACGTCGGTTGCGACCAGAATATCGAGATCGCCACGGGTAAATTCTTCAAGAATGCGCAGGCGTTTTTTCTGCGCCACGTCGCCGGTCAGCAGGCCAACACGGTGACCGTCTGCAGCCAGATGGCCCCAGATGTCTTCACAACGGTGTTTGGTGTTCGCGAAGATAATGGCGCGATCGGGCCATTCTTCTTCGATCAGCGTTTGCAGCAGACGCATTTTCTCTTCATTGGAAGGATAGAAGAGCTCTTCTTTAATGCGGTGACCCGTTTTCTGCTCCGGTTCCACTTCCACGTATTCGGCGTTGTTCATCTGTTCGAACGCCAGTTCGCGCACACGGTAGGAGAGGGTTGCAGAGAACAGCATATTCAGGCGCTGATTGGCCGGAGGCATACGGCGGAACAGCCAGCGGATGTCTTTAATGAAGCCCAGATCGTACATGCGGTCAGCTTCATCGAGCACCACAACCTGGATTGCACCGAGATTAATGTGGTTCTGTTTAGCGTAGTCGATAAGACGGCCGGTGGTACCGATCAGGATATCCACACCGCTTTCCAGCACTTTCAGCTGTTTATCGTAGCCGTCGCCGCCATAGGCCAGTCCAAGCTTAAGGCCGGTAGCCTGCGCCAGGGGTTCAGCGTCTGCATGGATCTGTACCGCCAGTTCTCGCGTCGGGGCCATAATTAGCGCGCGCGGCTGGTTAACTTTGCGGTCTGCAATCGCTGGGTGAGAAAGTAAATAATGAAACGTTGACGTTAAAAACGCCATCGTTTTGCCGGTACCGGTTTGCGCCTGCCCGGCAACATCGCGACCGGCCAGCGTCAGCGGCAGCGCGAGGGCCTGAATGGGCGTGCAGTTATGAAACCCTTTATTTTCAAGGGCTTCAATCACCTTCGGGTGCAGCGCGAAGTCGGAAAACTTCTGTTCTGTTAAATGTGTTTTGCTCATAGTGTGGTAGAATATCAGCTTACTATTGCTTTACGAAAGCGTATCCGGTGAAATAAAGTCAACCTTTAGTTGGTTAATGCGACATCAACACGTCGTTGGTGGAGACAAAACCAACGTACCAGGCTTATTCCTGTGGAGTTATATATGAGCGATAAAATTATTCACCTGACTGACGACAGTTTTGACACGGACGTACTTAAGGCTGACGGGCTGATCCTCGTCGATTTCTGGGCTGAATGGTGTGGTCCTTGCAAAATGATCGCCCCGATTCTGGATGAGATCGCCGACGAATATCAGGGCAAACTGACCGTTGCCAAGCTGAACATCGACCAGAACCCGGGCACCGCACCAAAATACGGTATCCGTGGCATTCCGACCCTGCTGCTGTTCAAAAACGGCGAAGTGGCGGCGACCAAAGTGGGCGCGCTGTCCAAAGGTCAACTGAAAGAGTTCCTGGACGCTAACCTGGCGTAAGGTTTCTCCGCTGTGCGTTCAGAGCTCCCGGCTAAATGATGTGGAACTCTGGACGCCCGGCTGAAGTCGTGCTAAGTTAGCTATGACTTCGTTTTAAACATATCTTGTTGTTTGAATCTTGTTTTACCCGATACTTCCCGTTGTTGACATGAACAGTGCGTGAAGTGGCTAAATTCCGGGCTTGTCACTCAATCCGTCTTGTCGTTTCAGTTCTGCGTTCTTTCCCTGTGACCAGACAGCGAACAGACATGAGTTGATGGCCGCTAAACAGGCATGGATGACCCTGCCATACCATTCACAACATTAAGTTCGAGAATCACCCCGAGTTTAAGAACCCACACCATTATGAATCTTACCGAATTAAAGAATACGCCGGTTTCTGAGCTGATCACTCTCGGCGAAAATATGGGGCTGGAAAACCAGGCTCGTATGCGCAAGCAGGACATCATTTTCGCCATCCTGAAGCAGCACGCTAAGAGTGGCGAAGATATCTTTGGCGACGGTGTGCTGGAGATATTGCAAGACGGATTTGGTTTCCTCCGCTCTGCAGACAGCTCCTACCTCGCCGGCCCTGACGACATCTACGTATCCCCCAGCCAAATCCGCCGTTTCAACCTCCGCACTGGTGACACCATTTCAGGTAAGATTCGTCCTCCTAAAGAGGGCGAACGCTACTTTGCGCTGTTGAAAGTCAATGAAGTTAACTTCGACAAACCAGAAAACTCGCGTAATAAGATCCTCTTTGAGAACTTAACGCCGCTGCACGCGAACTCTCGCCTGCGCATGGAGCGTGGTAACGGTTCTACCGAAGACTTAACCGCACGTGTTCTGGATCTGGCATCACCTATTGGTCGCGGCCAGCGTGGTCTGATTGTGGCGCCGCCAAAAGCGGGTAAAACCATGCTGCTGCAGAACATCGCGCAGAGCATCGCCTATAACCACCCAGACTGTGTGCTGATGGTGCTGCTGATTGACGAACGTCCGGAAGAAGTGACCGAGATGCAGCGTCTGGTTAAAGGTGAAGTGGTTGCTTCAACCTTCGATGAGCCAGCCTCTCGCCACGTTCAGGTTGCGGAAATGGTTATCGAGAAGGCAAAACGCCTGGTTGAGCACAAGAAAGACGTGATCATCCTGCTCGACTCCATCACCCGTCTGGCGCGTGCCTATAACACCGTGGTGCCAGCGTCTGGTAAAGTGCTGACCGGTGGTGTGGATGCTAACGCCCTGCATCGTCCGAAACGCTTCTTCGGTGCTGCACGTAACGTGGAAGAGGGCGGCAGCCTGACCATCATCGCGACGGCGCTGATCGATACCGGTTCCAAAATGGACGAAGTGATTTACGAAGAGTTTAAAGGTACAGGCAACATGGAACTGCACCTCTCTCGTAAGATCGCTGAAAAACGCGTCTTCCCGGCTATCGACTACAACCGTTCCGGTACCCGTAAAGAAGAGCTGCTCACCACTCAGGAAGAGCTGCAGAAAATGTGGATCCTGCGCAAAATCATCCATCCAATGGGTGAAATCGACGCGATGGAATTCCTCATTAACAAATTGGCGATGACCAAAACCAACGACGATTTCTTCGACATGATGAAACGCTCGTAACGCAAATAAAGCCAGCGAACGCCACGTTTTTACGTGGCGTTTTTCTTTTATGGACTATACGCTAGTACCACCTACTCCCAATTTTGACCGGTCAGTGCGACAATAGGGCCGTTTATGCAGCAAAAGAAATAATTGATTGAAAAATATACAAAGGGAGTTGTAAGAAGCCATCTTTATTACTTCTGAGGCTGTGGCTTCATGGTTATACTTCCGGGACTAACATTTGTTGAGAGCAATCCATTGTGAATCTATTCACCGCCGTTACTGAACTGATCAGTATTTTTTTATTCACAACCTGTTTTTTGTTCATTGCGCGTAAGGTGGCAAAACGAATAGGGTTGGTGGATAAGCCTAATTTTCGTAAACGCCATCAGGGACTTATTCCTTTAGTCGGCGGGATATCTGTTTACGCAGGAATTTGCTTCACGTTTGGTATTGCCGATTATTATATCCCGCATGCCGCCCTCTACATTGCCTGCGCCGGTGTCCTGGTGTTAGTCGGGGCTCTTGATGACCGGTTTGATATCGCGGTGAAAATACGCGCCACCGTTCAGGCGGGCATTGGCGTGGTGATGATGGTTGTGGGCGGACTGTATCTGCGAAGCCTCGGCTATGTGTTTGGCCCCTGGGAGTTAGTTCTGGGCCCATTTGGCTTCTTCCTGACACTCTTTGCCGTCTGGGCGGCAATCAATGCTTTCAACATGGTGGATGGCATTGACGGCCTGCTCGGTGGGTTGTCATCCGTCTCGTTCGCCGCTATCGGCATTATTTTATGGTTTGATGGCCAGTACAGTCTGGCAATGTGGTGTTTCGCCATGATTGCCGCCATTCTGCCTTATATCCTCTTAAACCTCGGTGTGCTGGGCCGTCGCTATAAAGTCTTTATGGGAGACGCGGGCAGTACGCTGATTGGTTTTACGGTTATCTGGATCCTGCTTGAAACCACTCAGGGCCAGACCCATCCGATAAGCCCTGTAACAGCGCTGTGGATTATTGCCATTCCATTAATGGATATGGTGGCGATTATGTACCGCCGCCTGCGCAAAGGAATGAGTCCTTTCTCTCCCGACCGCCAACACATTCATCATCTCATCATGCGTGCGGGTTTTACATCTCGTCAGGCGTTTGTACTGATTACGCTGGCCGCCGCTATTTTAGCCGCGATTGGTGTAGCTGCAGAATATTCCCATATTATTCCTGAGTGGGTTATGTTGGCATTATTCTTGCTGGCATTTTTCCTGTACGGCTACTGCATTAAGCGCGCATGGAAAGTGGCGCGATTTATTAAACGTCTTAAACGCAGGATGCGTCGTAACAGTGGCAAAAATACAACATTAACTAAGTAAAACCGGGACTATGATGACTCAACCGTTGGCGGGAGCGAAATCAGTGGTAACTGAGAATGAACTGGATATTCGGGGTTTGTTTCGCGTGTTATGGGCAGGCAAACTTTGGATTGCCGGGATCGCGCTGGGGTTTGCACTGTTAGCGCTGGCCTATACATTCTTTGCAAAACAAGAGTGGAGCGCCACGGCAATCACGGACAAACCAACGGTTAACATGCTCGGGGGATACTATTCCCAGCAGCAATTCCTGCGAAATCTGGATATCAAAGCCAATCTTGCAACGCCAGACCAGGCCTCCGTTATGGATGAAGCCTATAAAGAGTTTGTGATGCAGCTGGCTTCATGGGATACCCGCCGCGATTTCTGGTCCCAGACGGATTACTACAAGCAGCGTCGGGTTGATAACACCAAAGCCGATGCCGCCCTGCTGGACGATCTGATTAACAATATCCAGTTTATGCCGGGCGATGCGTTGCGTAACGTGAATGACAGCGTCAAGCTAATTGCAGAAACTGCGCCGGATGCCAACAACCTGTTGCGTCAGTATGTTGCGTTTGCCAGTCAGCGTGCCGCAAGCCATCTTAACGAAGAGCTTAAAGGCGCCTGGGCGGCTCGTACCATCCAGATGAAAGCGCAGGTGAAACGTCAGGAAGAGGTGGCTAAAGCCATTTTTGCTCGTCGTGTACACAATATTGAGCAGGCGCTGAAAATTGCGGAACAGCACAATATTTCCCGTACTGAAACGGACGTACCGGCTGATGAGCTGCCTGATTCAGAGATGTTCCTCCTTGGTCGCCCCATGCTGCAGGCGCGTCTGGAAAACCTGAAGGCCGTTGGCCCTGATTTTGACCTCGATTACGATCAAAATCGCGCGATGCTCAATACGCTTAATGTCGGTCCATCCCTGGACCCGCGTTTTCAGACCTATCGTTATTTGCGAACGCCTGAAGAACCTGTAAAACGCGATAGTCCGCGTCGTGCATTCCTGATGATCATGTGGGGGATTGTAGGCGCACTGACGGGCGCTGGCGTGGCGTTAACGCGTCGTCGCAAAAACTAAGAACGCCGTCTACGATGAAGGCTGCGGCCTTCATCGCCTAATCGAAGAGAATCGATGTGAAAGTACTAACCGTATTTGGCACCAGGCCGGAGGCCATTAAGATGGCACCTCTGGTTCATGCGCTGGCCTGCGATCCTGATATTGAAGCGAAAGTGTGCGTCACGGCCCAGCACCGGGAGATGCTCGATCAGGTTTTAACCCTCTTCTCCATCGTCCCGGATTACGACCTCAATATTATGAAACCGGGGCAAGGGTTAACGGAGATAACCTGTCGCATTCTGCAAGAACTTAAGCCGATCCTGGAGTCATTTAAGCCTGACGTGGTGCTGGTACACGGTGATACCACCACTACCGTGGCGACAAGCCTGGCCGCGTTCTACCAGCGAATTCCCGTGGGACATGTTGAGGCGGGGCTGCGTACCGGCAATCTTTATTCACCGTGGCCGGAAGAGGCCAACCGCACGTTAACGGGCCATCTGGCGATGTACCACTTTGCGCCAACGGAAAACTCTCGTCAGAACCTGCTGCGTGAAAATATCGCCGATAATAAAATCTTTGTGACCGGCAATACGGTCATTGACGCGTTAATTTGGGTACGTGACCGCGTCCTGGCAAATAGCGATCTTCAGAAAGAGCTCGCAGCCCGCTATCCGTTCCTCCACAACGGCAAAAAAACCATTCTGGTCACTGGTCATCGACGCGAAAGCTTTGGCCGGGGTTTTGAGCAAATCTGCCATGCGCTGGCTGAAATCGCCGCGCAGAACGACGATGTGCAAATTGTCTATCCAGTACACCTTAACCCTAACGTCAGCGAGCCGGTCAATCGTATTCTGGGCCACGTCGAAAACGTCCTGCTGATCGAACCGCAGGACTATATGCCGTTTGTCTGGCTGATGAACCATGCCTGGCTGATCCTCACCGATTCCGGCGGAATTCAGGAAGAAGCGCCATCCCTCGGCAAACCGGTACTGGTGATGCGTGAAACGACCGAACGTCCGGAAGCCGTCAAAGCCGGTACGGTGCGTCTGGTCGGCACCAACGCACAGCTGATCGTCGAAGAGGTCACGCGCCTGCTGCACGACGATGAAGCGTATCAGGCGATGAGCCGGGCCCATAATCCGTATGGCGACGGGCAGGCTTGTGGTCGTATTTTGCATGCACTTAAACACAATCGGGTATCGCTATGAGTTTTACTACCATCTCTGTCATTGGTCTTGGCTACATTGGCTTGCCCACCGCGGCGGCGTTTGCCTCTCGTCAAAAACAGGTTGTCGGTGTGGATATCAACGCACGCGCGGTGGAAACCATTAACCGTGGCGAAATTCATATTGTCGAGCCCGATCTTGACCGCGTGGTGAAAGAGGCTGTGGACGGAGGCTTCCTGCGTGCCAGCACGACCCCAGTGGAAGCAGATGCCTACCTGATTGCCGTTCCAACACCCTTTAAAGGTGACCACGAGCCCGACATGGCTTTTGTCGAGGCGGCGGCAAAATCCATCGCACCTGTGCTGAAGAAAGGGGCACTGGTGATCCTGGAATCGACCTCTCCGGTTGGTGCTACCGAGCAGATGGCACAGTGGCTGGCCGACGCGCGCCCTGATTTAAGCTTCCCGCAGCAGGTGGGGGAGCAGGCGGATATCAACATCGCCTACTGTCCGGAGCGCGTGCTGCCGGGCCAGGTCATGGTCGAACTGATTAAAAACGACCGCGTTATTGGCGGTATGACGCCCGTCTGTTCCGAACGTGCCAGCGCGCTGTACAAGATTTTCCTGGAAGGTGAGTGTGTGGTGACCAACTCCCGCACCGCCGAGATGTGCAAGCTGACGGAAAACAGCTTCCGCGACGTCAATATCGCTTTTGCGAACGAACTGTCGCTGATCTGCGCCGATCAGGGGATTAACGTCTGGGAGCTGATTAGCCTGGCGAATCGCCATCCGCGTGTAAACATTCTCCAGCCAGGCCCGGGAGTAGGCGGACACTGTATCGCCGTCGATCCGTGGTTTATCGTGGCGCAGAATCCGGCGCAGGCGCGTCTGATTCGCACCGCGCGTGAAGTGAACGACAGCAAGCCTCACTGGGTGCTCAATCAGGTTAAAGCGACGGTAGCGGATTGTCTGGCAGAGAGCGGCAAGCGCGCCAGCGAGCTGAAAATTGCCTGTTTTGGTCTGGCATTTAAACCCAATATTGACGATCTGCGTGAAAGCCCGGCGATGGAAATTGCCGAGATGATTGCCGAATGGCACAAGGGCGAAACGCTGGTGGTTGAGCCGAATATCCATGAATTACCGGCAAAACTGGCGGGACACTGCGCGCTGACGGCGCTGGACGACGCGCTGGCGGCGGCGGACGTGCTGGTGCTGCTGGTGGATCATAAAGAGTTTAAAGCGACGTCCGGCGATGCCGTTCGTCAGCAGTATATTGTGGATACCAAAGGTGTCTGGCGTTGAAAAGCCTGAATGGGGTACTCGAGTCCCTGCAGTGGGAGAGTGCTTTTTTCGGCCTGCCGTCGGCCATCGTGCGTCTGCGCGATGACGCGCCGGTACTGGCTGAATCGGATTTTATCGCCTGGCAACGAGTGCAGGCGAAGATCCCGGCGGAGCGCGTCGATCTGCTTGACGCGCTCCAGCAGCACGGCTTTCAGCTGGTTGAAGGTGAGGTCGATCTTTCCATTACCCTCACCCGGCACGATGCGTCCGGCGCGGAAATTGCAACGGAACAGGATATCCCCGTGCTGCGTCGGATGGCGGCCCGGGCGTTTGCGCAGAGCCGCTTTCGTGCGCCCTGGTATGCACCTGACGATAGCGGGCGTTTCTATGCCCAGTGGATAGAGAATGCCGTCAAAGGCACCTTTGACCACGTCTGCCTGGTTTTCCGTGCAGGGGACGGTCAAATCCAGGGGTTCGTCTCGCTGCGTAAGCTCAACGAGCGCGAGGCGCGTATCGGCTTATTAGCCGGGCGCGGCATGGGTGAGAAACTCATGCAGGCGGCGCTGCACTGGGCGCAGCAGCAACAGCTTGTGACGCTGCGGGTCGCGACCCAACTGGGCAACACCGCCGCGCTTAAACGTTATATTGCGAGTGGTGCCAACATCGACGCCACCGCCTACTGGTTATACAGGTGACAAGATGATTCCATTTAACGCACCACCCGTCGTCGGAACTGAACTCGACTATATGCAGTCTGCCATGGGCAGCGGCAAACTCTGCGGTGACGGTGGTTTTACCCGTCGCTGTCAGCAGTGGATGGAACAGCGTTTTCGCAGCGCCAAAGTGCTGCTGACCCCGTCCTGTACGGCATCGCTGGAAATGGCGGCGCTGCTGCTGGATATCCAGCCCGGCGATGAAGTGATCATGCCGAGCTATACCTTCGTTTCCACCGCGAACGCGTTTGTTCTGCGCGGGGCGAAAATCGTCTTTGTGGATATCCGCCCGGATACCATGAACATTGATGAGACGCTGATTGAAGCGGCGATCACTGACAAAACGCGCGCGATCGTGCCGGTTCACTACGCGGGCGTGGCCTGTGAAATGGACACCATCATGGCCATCGCCAAAAAACATGATCTGTTTGTGGTGGAAGATGCCGCGCAGGGCGTGATGTCTACCTACAAGGGACGCGCGCTGGGTACCATCGGCCACATCGGCTGCTTTAGCTTCCACGAAACCAAAAACTACACGGCAGGCGGAGAAGGTGGCGCGACGCTGATTAACGACCGGGCGCTCGTGGAGCGTGCGGAAGTGATCCGCGAAAAAGGCACCAACCGCAGCCAGTTCTTCCGCGGGCAGGTGGACAAATACACCTGGCGCGATATTGGTTCAAGCTATCTGATGGCGGATCTGCAGGCGGCGTACCTGTGGGCGCAGCTGGAAGCGGCGGAACGTATCAACCTGCAGCGTCTCTCCCTGTGGCAAACCTATTACGATGCCCTTGAGCCTCTGGCCAAAGCCGGGCGTATTGAGCTGCCAACCATTCCGGCTGATTGCGTCCACAACGCGCACATGTTCTACATCAAGCTGCGCGATAACGACGACCGCAGCCAGCTCATTGCCTGGCTAAAAGAGGCCGAAATTATGGCGGTATTCCACTATATCCCGCTGCACTCCAGCCCGGCGGGCGAAACGTTTGGGGTGTTCGCGGGTGAAGACCGTTACACCACCAAAGAAAGTGAGCGTTTGCTTCGTCTGCCACTGTTCTACAACCTCGCGCCAGTTAACCAGCGTACGGTGATTAATACCCTTCTGAGTTATTTCGGCTGATATGTCTCTGGCAAAAGCATCGGTGTGGACCGCCGCGTCCACGCTTGTAAAAATTGGCGCCGGGCTGCTGGTCGTCAAGCTGCTGGCCGTCTCATTTGGCCCCTCTGGTGTGGGACTAGCGGGTAATTTCCGCCAGCTAGTCACCGTCCTTGGGGTGCTGGCCGGTGCCGGTATTTTTAACGGCGTGACCAAATACGTTGCGCAGTACCATGATGATGCGGCTCAGCTTCGCAGAGTCGTGGGCACCTCTTCGGCGATGGTCACGGGTTTTTCGACCCTGATGGCAATTATCTTTCTGCTGGCGGCGGCCCCTATCAGCCAGGGCTTGTTCGGGCACACCCATTACCAGGGGCTGGTGCGTCTGGTGGCGTTGGTTCAGATGGGCATTGCCTGGGCTAACCTGCTGCTGGCGCTGATGAAAGGGTTTCGTGATGCTGCTGGGAACGCGCTTGCCTTAATCCTGGGCAGCGTCATCGGCGTGATTGCCTACTATTTCTGCTATCGCCTGGGAGGCTATGAAGGCGCGCTGCTTGGGCTGGCGCTGGTCCCGGCTCTGGTTGTTGTGCCTGCGGCGCTTATGCTGATGCGTCGGGGCGTCATCCCGCTGAGCTACCTGAAACCGCAATGGGATAAAGTGCTTGCCAGTCAGCTGGGTAAATTTACCCTGATGGCGCTCATCACCTCCGTCACTCTGCCGGTGGCCTACGTGATGATGCGAAACCTGCTGGCGGCGCATTATAGCTGGGATGAAGTGGGGATCTGGCAGGGCGTAAGCAGCATTTCCGACGCCTACCTCCAGTTTATTACGGCTTCCTTTAGCGTTTATTTGTTGCCAACATTATCGCGTCTGACGTCCAGGCAGGATATTACCCGCGAGATTTTCCGATCGCTGCGCTTTGTGTTGCCGGCGGTTGCAGCTGCCAGCTTGACCGTCTGGTTATTGCGTGATGTCGCCATCTGGCTGCTGTTCTCGGCAAAGTTCACCGCCATGCGCGATCTGTTTGCCTGGCAACTGGTCGGCGATGTGCTGAAAGTGGGTGCTTACGTTTTCGGCTATCTGGTGATTGCAAAAGCGTCCCTGCGGCTGTATATCCTGGCGGAAATTAGCCAGTTTGCATTGCTGACAGCATTTTCACACTGGCTGATACCCGCGCACGGTGCGCTGGGGGCGGCTCAGGCCTACATGGCAACCTATATCGTTTATTTCGCCGCCTGTTGCGGCGTATTTTTATTGTGGCGTAAACGCGCATGACTGCACTGATTCACATCCTGGGATCGGATATCCCACACCATAACCAGACCGTTTTGCGGTTCTTCAACGACGAGCTGGCATCAGGTAATCCTGATGCGCGTGAGTTTATGGTTGCAGGTCAGGATAAGGGCCTGAGCGCAGCATTTCCGGCGCTCGCTATTCGCTTCTGGCCGGATAAGGCCTCGCTGGCGAAGGCGGTTGTTGCCAGAGCGAAAGCGGACCGCGAGCAACGTTTCTTTTTCCACGGGCAGTTTAATACAGGCCTGTGGCTGGCGCTTCTCAGCGGGGGGATTAAACCCTCCCAGTGCAGCTGGCATATCTGGGGAGCCGATCTCTACGAAGTCTCCCGCGGCTGGAAATTCCGTCTTTTCTATCCGCTGCGCCGCATGGCGCAGGGGCGCGTGGGCTGTGTGTTTGCCACCCGTGGCGATCTCAACTATTTTGCTAAACAGCACCCGAGCGTGCGCGGAGAACTCCTCTATTTCCCCACCCGCATGGATCCGGCGCTGAACGCCATGGCGAATGACACGGTGCGTGAAGGCAAGCTAACGATCCTGGTGGGGAATTCCGGCGATCGCAGTAACGAACACACCGCGGCGCTCAGGGCGGTGCATCAGCAGTTTGGCGACACGGTGAACGTGGTGGTGCCGATGGGCTATCCCGCCAACAACGACGCCTATATTGATGAGGTTCGTCAACAGGGACTTGCGCTGTTTAGCGCAGAAAATCTGCACATCCTTAGCGATAAGCTGGAATTTGATGAATATCTTGCGCTGCTGAGAAAATGCGATCTTGGCTATTTCATCTTTGCCCGACAGCAGGGAATCGGCACGCTGTGTCTGCTGATTCAGGCGGGGGTACCGTGCGTGCTCAACCGCGACAACCCGTTCTGGCAGGACATGGCCGAGCAGCATATTCCGGTGCTGTTTACCTCAGACACGCTGAATGTCGAGGTGGTACGGGAAGCTCAACGCCAGCTCACGCTGGTGGATAAAAATAGCATCGATTTTTTCAGCCCGAATTACCTCACGCCGTGGCACCGTGCGCTGCGTATCGCGTCAGGAGACAAAGCATGAGTCAGTTGCAATTCAGCGGGTTACTGGTTGTCTGGCTTCTGAGCACCCTGTTTATCGCCACGCTTACCTGGTTTGAATTCCGCCGGGTACGCTTCAACTTTAACGTATTCTTCTCGTTACTGTTTCTGCTGACCTTCTTTTTCGGCTTCCCGCTCACCAGCATTCTGGTCTTCCGTTTTGACGTGAGCGTCGCGCCGCCGGAAATCCTGCTCCAGGCGCTTCTGGCGGCGACCTGTTTCTATGCGGTCTACTACGTTACCTATAAAACGCGTCTGCGTTCAGCGCAGGCTACAGCCCCGCGTCGGGCGCTTTTTACCATGAATCGGGTGGAGACCCACCTGACGTGGGTGATGCTGATGACCATCGCCCTGGTCAGCGTCGGTATCTTCTTCATGCATAACGGCTTCCTGCTGTTTAAGCTCCACTCCTACAGCCAGATTTTTTCGGCCGAAGTCTCGGGCGTGGCGCTTAAGCGTTTCTTCTACTTCTTCATTCCGGCGATGCTGGTGATCTTTTTCCTGCGTCAGGACAGCAAAGCGTGGCTGTTCTTCCTGGTCAGCACCGTCGCGTTTGGCATCCTGACCTACATGATTGTGGGCGGTACGCGCGCGAACATTATTATCGCCTTCGCCATCTTCCTGTTTATCGGCATCATTCGCGGCTGGATCTCGCTGTGGATGCTGGTTGCGGCAGGGGTGTTTGGCATAGTGGGGATGTTCTGGCTCGCGCTGAAGCGTTACGGGATGAACGTGGCGGGAGATGAGGCGTTTTACACGTTCCTCTACCTGACGCGCGATACGTTCTCGCCGTGGGAAAACCTGGCATTGCTGCTGCAAAACTACGACAAGATTGATTTCCAGGGGCTGGCGCCAATTGTTCGCGACTTCTACGTCTTTATCCCTTCCTGGCTTTGGCCGGACCGGCCTGGTGTGGTGCTCAATACCGCGAACTATTTTACCTGGGAAGTGCTGAACAACCATTCCGGTCTGGCAATCTCGCCAACGCTGATTGGTTCCCTGGTGGTGATGGGCGGGGCGTGGTTCATTCTGCCCGGGGCGGTTGCCGTGGGGCTGATTATTAAGTGGTTCGACTGGCTTTACGTGCGGGGCAACGAAGAGACCAACCGCTATAAAGCCGCCATTTTGCACAGTTTCTGCTTTGGTGCCATTTTCAATATGATCGTGCTGGCGCGCGAAGGGTTGGATTCATTCGTGTCGCGCGTGGTGTTCTTCATGGTCGTTTTTGGCGTCTGCCTGTTACTGGCCAAACTGCTGTACTGGCTGTTTGACAGCGCAGGGCTTGTGCACAAGCGCGAGCGGCAGGGCAGCACAACGCTGTCGCAAGTCTGAGTAAGGATAGTAATGACTGATAAAATTTCTGCACCGCGCTATGCGCTACGTGGCCTGCAGCTTATTGGCTGGCGCGACATGCAGCACGCGCTGGACTTTCTGTTTGCCGACGGCCAGATGAAATCCGGTACGCTGGTGGCTATCAACGCGGAAAAAATGCTGGCGGTTGAGGATAACGCGGAAGTCAAAAGCCTGATTGAAGCGGCTGAATTTAAATATGCGGACGGGATCAGCGTGGTCCGCTCTATCCGTAAAAAGTATCCTGACGCTAATGTTTCCCGCGTGGCGGGGGCCGATCTCTGGGAGCAGCTTATGGCCCGCGCAGGTGCGCAGAACACGCCCGTGTTCCTGATTGGCGGTAAGCCGGAGATACTGGCCCAGACGGAGGAGAAACTGCGTCGTCAATGGAATGTTAATATCGTCGGCAGCCAGGATGGTTACTTCAAACCGGAAGATCGGCAGGCGCTGTTTGAGCGGGTTCGTGACAGCGGGGCGAAAATTGTCACCGTGGCGATGGGGTCCCCACGCCAGGAGATCCTGATGCGTGACTGCCGTCTGGTCTGTCCGGATGCCCTCTACATGGGCGTTGGCGGTACGTACGATGTCTTTACCGGCCACGTTAAGCGTGCGCCCAGGGTCTGGCAAAATCTGGGGCTGGAGTGGCTGTACCGTCTGCTATCGCAACCGACGCGCATTAAACGACAGATCCGTCTGCTTCGCTACCTCGCCTGGCATTACACCGGGAAAATGTAATCAAAATGTAGCGCGATATGCTATTCGCGCTGCAACTCGCCTGCAAAACTGCTGACAATCTGTGCAATGCATTCATTTTTTTAATGCATCGTTTGCCATTTGGCCGATTTTAAGAAACCATTCGCTCCGTATTTTAGTACCCCTAAAAAACAATACCCGGTCTTAAGCCGGGAAACAGCAAACACAATCGAGGATCTATGGCAGAGAAAAAACCGGAGCTACAGCGTGGGCTGGAAGCTCGTCATATTGAACTGATAGCGCTGGGCGGCACTATCGGCGTGGGCCTGTTTATGGGCTCCGCAAGTACGCTCAAATGGGCAGGCCCTTCCGTATTACTGGCGTATATTATCGCCGGGCTGTTTGTTTTCTTCATTATGCGTTCCATGGGCGAAATGCTCTTCCTGGAACCGGTAACCGGCTCGTTCGCCGTTTACGCGCATCGTTATATGAGCCCGTTCTTTGGCTACCTGACGGCCTGGTCATACTGGTTTATGTGGATGGCGGTTGGCATCTCAGAGATTACCGCGATAGGGGTCTACGTCCAGTTCTGGTTCCCGGACATGGTCCAGTGGATACCCGCGCTCATTGCCGTGGGGCTGGTGGCGCTGGCAAACCTGGCCGCCGTGCGCCTTTACGGTGAAATTGAGTTCTGGTTCGCAATGATCAAAGTCACCACGATTATCGTGATGATTGTCGTCGGCCTGGGCGTGATTTTCTTCGGCTTTGGCAACGGTGGACATGCTATCGGCTTTGGCAACCTGACCGAAAACGGCGGCTTCTTCGCTGGCGGCTGGAAGGGCTTCCTGACGGCGCTGTGTATCGTTGTGGCCTCGTATCAGGGCGTGGAGCTGATCGGCATTACCGCCGGTGAAGCGAAAAACCCGCAGGTCACGCTGCGTAGCGCGGTAGGCAAAGTGCTGTGGCGCATCCTGATTTTCTATGTGGGTGCAATCTTCGTTATCGTAACCATCTTCCCGTGGAACGAAATTGGCACGACCGGCAGCCCGTTTGTTTTAACCTTCGCCAAAATTGGTATCACGGCGGCGGCGGGTATCATCAACTTTGTGGTCCTGACGGCAGCGTTGTCAGGCTGTAACAGTGGGATGTACAGCTGCGGACGTATGCTCTATGCGCTCTCGAAGAACAACCAGTTGCCTGCGGCGATGAGTAAAGTCTCACGTGCCGGGGTGCCGGTGGCGGGGGTGGCGGTCTCCATTGCGATCCTGCTGATTGGCTCTTGCCTGAATTACATCATACCTAACCCGCAGCGCGTGTTCGTTTACGTCTACAGCGCCAGCGTACTGCCGGGCATGGTGCCGTGGTTTGTTATCCTCATCAGCCAGCTGCGCTTCCGTCATGCGCACAAAAAGGCGATTGAAAGCCATCCGTTCCGCTCAATTCTGTTCCCGTATGCGAACTATTTGACGATGGCGTTCCTGATTTGCGTATTAATCGGGATGTACTTTAATGAAGATACCCGCATGTCGCTGTTTGTCGGGGTGATCTTCCTGGCGGCTGTGACGGCCGCATATAAGCTTTTTGGCCTGGGTCGCCGTGCCACCACGCAGAAAGTGGAGGAATAAGCGGCAAAATGTGCAAACCATAACCAAACGCGCATTTTTTTCAAAAAAGCACTAGACAGCGGGGACGGAGGTACGTAATATCCAGCCCCGCAACGGCGCTAAGCGCCCGTAGCTCAGCTGGATAGAGCGCTGCCCTCCGGAGGCAGAGGTCTCAGGTTCGAATCCTGTCGGGCGCACCATTAACCCGGTGCTGGAGCTGCGGTGGTCTGAGAAGTAGTCAGTACCGCGTGAAAGAATACAGTGGTGGCTATAGCTCAGTTGGTAGAGCCCTGGATTGTGATTCCAGTTGTCGTGGGTTCGAATCCCATTAGCCACCCCATTATTTGAAAGAGTTGTGAATTGCGAAGGTGGCGGAATTGGTAGACGCGCTAGCTTCAGGTGTTAGTGTCCTTTGGATGTGGGGGTTCGAGTCCCCCCCCTCGCACCACGACTTTTTAAATGAATTGAACTAAAAATTCAAAAAGCAGTACATCGGCGAGTAGCGCAGCTTGGTAGCGCAACTGGTTTGGGACCAGTGGGTCGGAGGTTCGAATCCTCTCTCGCCGACCAATTTTGAACCCCGCTTCGGCGGGGTTTTTTGTTTTCTGCAATTCTTCATCCCTGTCGTCATTCCCCCACAACGTCCTTTTTCATTGTCGCAATCCAGCGACATATAACTCATTGAAAGTTAGGTAAATAACTGTTTATGGGTTTTGCTGTCTCCTCCTGGCGACATCTTCCCGCCTTTTCCCGATACGTTGTGGAGCTTAAGACGGCACTTAACAGCATAATTTCCTTTTATCTTAAAATGTTGCGTCATGTAAAAGTTCTGGGTGTCATGTTGGCACGTTACGTGCAATAATATGCGTGTAGATGCTCATTCCATCTCTTATGTTCGCCTTAGTGCCTCATAAACTCAGGAATGACGCAGAGCCATTTACGGTGCTTATCGTCCACTGACAGATGTCGCTTCGGCCTCATCAGACACCATGGACATAACGTTGAGTGAAGCACCAAATATGTTGTCTTACAGACCTGTTTTAACGCCTGCTTTTATAGCAGGCGTTTTTTTATGCCTTATTCCCGATACCTGCGCATGATCAGGGCGACCAACAGCAGGGCAACTGACGAGACCGTATAGAGCGCCAGCACTGAGCCAAGCCCAACAGCCACCATCGCTGCAATACCGGTGAAAAGAGAGGCGCTGAGCGTTTGCCAGCGCCAGGCTTTCCCACTGGCTGAAGCGGTTTGCGTGAGATGAAAACTACTGAGTACGCCAAACGTGCCCGCTGCGAAGAGAATATTCGAGGCCAGATGCGCGATAAAGATCATGCTCAGCGCACATGCCGTCCATCCGGACAAAAACGGCAGCACACCATAACCGGTCAGAAAGATACCGAGACAAACGATGATGCGCGGCGTGTGAGCGGCAAAGCGCGTCAGGCTCTCTTTTTTTATCAGCATGGGGCCGCAAAGTTGTCCCATGCTCCTTGCGAAAAGCAGCGGCAGAGCAAGCCCCGCCGCATCCTGAGGATGGATTTGCTGTGCCAGCGCCGGAAGCAGCGCCATGGCCGGTGAGCCGACGGCCGCCAGCGACGGCAGGATGAGCAGGCTGCGTTTCTGCCGAACGGTCAACGTCCGCCAGCGTAATGCCGCAGGGGCTTCCTCTTCCTCGGGGGGCGTGAGTGATGGCGCAGAAAACCGGCGTCCAGCCAGCCATAGCATGAGCAGTGACCCGAGAAAGCTGGCGGCATCAATGGCCAGCAGGGTAAACACGGAAGTCTTCTGGAACAGCACCACGCCCAGGCCGGTCCCTAACAATACCTGCGAGGCAAAAATCACATTTTCCAGACAGGTCGCAGCAGGCAGCTCTGCTTCACTGAGGCCGCGCTTGAAGAGCAACGTCAGCGCGGGCCAGCTCATCCCGCTGAGCAGCGCCTCGGTGGATTGTACGGCGAGTAATGCGGCAACGCTGTGATAACCCACACCAAGCAGGGGAAAGAGCAGGGCGAGCAGGCCCAGCCCTTCGGTCAGTATCAGCAGGGATATTGGAGAACAGCGTGAGCACAGCTTTTCGCCGATCGTACTGCCGATAAATCCCGGTACCGTAGCGAAAAGAAAAGCAAGGGTTAGCAGAGCAGGCGAGGCCGACCACGCTAACAGCAAGCCGAAGACCACAACCTGGGTTAAGCCATTCCCCAACGAAGAAAAGATAAAAGCACAGGCAAGCAGGCGCAGCCAGCGGTGGCCGCGCAGCGCTTCAATAAGCGTATATAAAAGCGAGTTCATGACGATTTCCTTTCAAAAACGATTTAATCCACGCTGCAGAATGTGCGCGTGTGTGAAAAAAAGTTAATGAAAAGACATCGTTACATTGGCGGGTTCGTTTGCGGATGCGGGTGTAAAGAATGTAGCAGGAGAAAGGCGATAAAAAAAGGAGGCCATCTGGCCTCCTGATTAATTACTGCTGCGTACCGTTATTTTGCAGCGTCAACAGCAACCCATCACGGCGCATGGCGGCCGCTTCTTCCGGCTTATGCTGCTTGTCCAGCGTATCGGCAAGCCATGCGTAGTCAAACGCGTCCGGACGCTGCTTGAGTGCTGCACGGAAGGCGAGGCTTGCCTCCTGCCATTCGCCGTGCTTCATCAACGACTGGCCGAGCGTGCTCCACAGCAGTGGACGATCGCCAACAGTTTTAATCTGCTGACGCAGCACTTTTTCGATTTGCTCAGGATTGTTGGTTTTCAGGCGCGGGATCACCATCACCAGACGATCGTCGTACTGGCGCTTCAGACCGTCGAGGAGGATCTCCTGAGCCGTGTCGTGATCGTCACATTCAATAAGATGTTCCGCCATCGCCACCTGCAGAGGAACCTGCTGACGCGTTTTCCGGCTCTGATTCTTCCACCACGTTTTCAGACCGTCGCTGCCCAGGTCAGCGCGCGCCTGATCCATCAGGCCTATCCACGCCAGACGCTGAAGCTCATCACGATGTTCATCGTCGCCCACCTCGGCCTTCGCCATGGAAGGAATGATGTCCAGCAGTGAGCCCCAGGCGCCGGTACGGATGTAGGCCTGCTCGGCAAGGCGCAGCACTTCCGGATGACGTGGTGCGACTTCCAGCAGGCGGTCGATGCCGTGGCGAGCCGCGTGATTCTCATTACGTGCCAGCTGCAGACGAACGCGCGTGATTTCCACCGGAATCGGGTCGCCGTGAGCCAGCTCAGCCGCCCGTTCCAGGTGCTGATTGGCGCGTGCTTCATCACCGCGCTGCTGCGCTGCTTCGGCCGCCAGCAGATAGTTCACCACCGGCTGTTCGGCGTGGTCGGCGTTTTTCGACATCAGCTTTTCAACCTGCTGATAATCACCCTCTGCGAGCTTAAGCAGCGCCTGCTCGGTCTGTTTACGGGCGCGGCGGCGCTTACGGCCAACAAACCAGCCGCGGGTATGGGCACCGGTACGGAAAATACGGCGCAGGATCCACTCGATCGCAAACAGCACCACCACGCCGAGGATCAGAATGATCGTCAGACCCGTTACGCTGGTTTCAATGTTGTAGTTATCGGTCTGGATCAGGACGTAACCCTGATGACCCGCAAGCATAGGCCCCAGGACGATCCCGGCGATCAGCAGGATGAAGAGTAAGAGGACTTTTAGCATCATTACTCTCCCTGCGGTGCGCTTTCAGGCGCAGGAGCCGGAGCAGGTGCTGCTCCGCTCGTCTGCTCTGCCGGTACGCCCGGCTGTGCCAGCAGATTACGCACGCGCGTTTGCATCAGCTTCTCGAGAATCGGCTGGCTGGCCAGCTTATCCGGCACGTTCATGGTGATGTTCTGCTGGCTCAGCTTATCAATGTCTTCGAGGAAGGCGGTGGTCGTCGCATCATCGGTGTTGTAGTAGGCGCGGACCCACGTTGAGACGTTATCCAGCGCCTGCTTGTAGGTCTCTTCCTGATGACGCGGTACGGCCTGCGCCGCCACCAGCAGACGGGAACGAATGTTCTCGCGCAGATAGATGTCCTGGTTTGGTGCGAGCAGCGGTACGGCCGTTTCGTCACGACGGCGGATAGTGATGAAGCTGTCCATAAAGTTCTGCCAGCTTTTCTGCAGGTTTATGCGCCATTCGCTCAGGGAGCTGGACAGCTCGGTACCGTCGGAATCCATCGGGGAGTCGTCGTCGTTGTTATCCGCCAGCTGCAGGTTATCAATCTGATTTGAAAGCTGATTCACTTTAAGGATAATGCCGTCGTAATCCACCTGTGAGACGGCGGAGAGGCTGGCGATGTCTTCGGTGATCGCGCGACGGGCGGTGATAAGGCTTGGATCGTTCATGTCTGCCAGGCTCGCATCGGCGCTTTTCAGCAGCGCCGCGGCAGTGGTGACGTCCTGATCGCTCCAGAGCTTACGTCCGGCGAGCTTCACCAGGAAGTCGGCCTGCGAGAGCAGCCAGGTTTTGGCATCGGTGCCGGAAATGGTGGCGACTTTCTGCTGAACTTCACCCAGCTGTTTGGTCAGCTCTTCCTGTTTGCTGTTCGCTTCGGCAAGCGCGGCGGCCTGCTGCTTAATCACGGCTTCCAGCTCGGTTTTCTGCGTCTCCTGCTCTTTTTGCAGGGCAGTGAGCTGATTCACCAGCGCATCGCTGGTGGACGTCTGGTTAGCGCCCTGTTGTTTCACCAGACCGTACAGGCCAACCCCTGCTGCCAGCGCGATGGCGATGGCAATCGCGCTCAGCGTGAGGCTCGTTTTGTTGCTGCCGTTTTTCTTCTCAGCGGTTTTCTCTGTCGTCTCTGGCTGTGGCGTCGTCTCCACAGTCTCCCTGGTCTCTTCAACCACGGCGGAGGATTTGTCGTGTTCCGTCATTATGGCTTCCCATTTGAGAGTTATTGTAATGCGCGCAGCAGCGCATCGTTGTCGGCGTTATCAGCGATCCGAATATCCTGCCAGCCCAGTTCCCGGGCCTGGTTCGCCAGACGCTCACTGACGACCAGAAGCCGACAGCGGAGTAACCAGTTTTCGCGATACCAAAGCGGTATCAGCGACCAAAGCTGTTGTAACATTTCACCGCTGGTGACCACCAGCGTATTAATGCCGCGCGCGTGCCAGCGCATCGCCTCTTCCGCGCCATCGTAGTGTTTTGCACAGCGCTGATAGCACTCAATGAACGTCACGTCTGCACCACGTTCACGCAGCGTTTCGCCCAACAGTTCGCGGCCACCATTACCGCGCAAAATGAGCGCACGCTTTCCGGCAACAGTTTGTAATTCAGGTAATTGTAGCAAGACTTCACTGATTTCCCGATCTAACGGGTAACGAACGTCCGCGCTGCTTACGGTATGCAGCGCAAGGGCCGTTGTACGGCCAATCGCGAAATAGCGGGGGGCGGTTGGCCAGGTCAAACCCTGCTGTTGCAGCTGCGCGTGGGCAAATTCCACGGCATGTTGCGACAGCGCAAACAGCAGGTCGCCGTCCTGAAGGGTATTCATCTGGTCGGCGAGCGCAGAGAGCTCGCGACCGGGGGAGAATTCAATGAGCGGAAAACTCCAGGCCACCTGCCCCAGTGCGCGCAGACGGCTCACTAACTGCTCTCCTGCGGGAGAAGGGCGGGTGACGAGAATACTCATGCAGGGGGTTCTCCATTGTAAACGTCAGCCAGAATCTCGCGGGCGCCGTTATCCAGTAACTCTTCTGCCAGCGACACGCCAAGCTGCTCGGCATCTTGCGCTTTACCGCGACGTTCGCCGCGTACCATCTGCGAACCGTCCGGGGCGCCCACCAGCGCGCGCAGCCACAGTTCGCCATTCGTCAATTCAGCATAGCTGCCAATTGGAACCTGGCATCCCCCTTCGAGGCGGGTATTCATCGCACGCTCGGCTTTTACGCGGGTAGCGGTATCGTCATGGTTCAGCGGGGCGAGCAGTTCGCGGGTACGCGCATCGTCCAGACGGCACTCGATGCCGACGGCACCCTGGCCCACGGCCGGCAGCGACAGCTCTGGCGGTAACGCCACGCGAATGCGCGACTCCAGCCCCAGACGCTTCAGGCCGGCAACGGCGAGGATAATGGCATCGTAATCGCCGTTATCCAGCTTGCCCAGACGCGTGCCGACGTTACCGCGCAGCGAGCGAATGATCAGGTCAGGACGACGTTCCGCCAGCTGACACTGACGGCGTAAACTGGACGTGCCAACCACGCTACCTTCTGGCAGCGCGTCGAGGGAGTCATAGTGGTTAGAGACAAACGCATCGCGCGGATCTTCGCGCTCGCAGATAGTCACCAGCCCCAGCCCTTCCGGAAACTCGACGGGTACGTCTTTCATCGAATGTACGGCGATATCGGCGCGGTTCTCAAGCAATGCCAGTTCCAGTTCTTTGACAAACAGGCCTTTGCCGCCCACTTTCGCCAGGGGCGTATCGAGGATCACGTCACCGCGCGTGACCATCGGCACCAGCTCGACGCGCAATCCACTGTGGCAGGCCTCAAGGCGCTGCTTCACATAATGTGCCTGCCAGAGCGCGAGAGGGCTTTGGCGTGTGGCAATTCTCAAAACATTGTCTAACATGCTTGTTACCGTCATTATCAATCGCTAACCATCCTAACATTGTTGACTCTGGGATGGCAGTTTTACGGTTGATGAAGCGTGAGAGGGACAAGGCGGCGTATTCGCCAGCCATAGCCGTATTCAGGAATTTACACGTACAGAACGGTGCTACACTTGTATGTAGTGCATCTTTCTTTACGGTCAACCGGCAAGGTGTTAAATTGATCACGTTTTAGACCATTTTTTCGTCGGTACCACCAAAAATGATAAGGGCGAAAAAGGGTAACGGTTATCTTTTTGAAATACTGCGGGTCCGCTGTTACTCGTGTTTTGAATAGCTGCGACACCCGGAAACATCAGGCGATACGTCTTGTACCTCTATATTGAGACTCTGAAACAGAGACTGGATGCCATAAATCAACTGCGTGTGGATCGCGCGCTTGCTGCTATGGGCCCTGCTTTCCAGCAGGTATACAGTCTGCTGCCGACATTATTGCACTATCACCACCCGCTGATGCCTGGCTACCTTGATGGTAACGTTCCCCAGGGCATTTGCCTTTTCACGCCTGATGAAACCCAACAGCATTATTTGAACGAGCTGGAACTCTACCGCGGCATGCCGCCACAGGAGTCCCCGAAAGGTGAACTGCCGATTACCGGCGTTTACTCAATGGGGAGCACCTCATCGGTAGGGCAAAGCTGTTCTTCGGACCTGGACATCTGGGTCTGCCATCAGTCCTGGCTCGATAACGACGAGCGTCAGCTGCTGCAGCGTAAATGCAGCCTGCTGGAGAGCTGGGCGGCATCGCTCGGTGTGGAAGTGAGCTTCTTCCTGATTGATGAAAACCGTTTCCGCCATAACGAAAGCGGCAGTCTGGGTGGTGAAGACTGCGGCTCGACTCAGCACATCTTATTGCTGGATGAATTTTACCGTACTGCTGTGCGCCTGGCCGGGAAGCGTATTCTGTGGAATATGGTCCCGTGCGAAGAAGAAGAGCATTACGATGATTACGTCATGTCGCTTTACGCGCAGGGCGTACTGACGCCAAACGAATGGCTGGATCTCGGCGGCCTGAGTTCCCTGTCAGCAGAAGAGTATTTCGGCGCAAGCCTCTGGCAGCTCTATAAGAGTATCGACTCACCGTACAAAGCGGTGCTGAAAACGCTGCTGCTTGAAGCCTATTCCTGGGAATACCCTACGCCGCGCCTGCTGGCGAAAGATATCAAGCAGCGTCTGCACGACGGGGAAATCGTCTCCTTCGGGCTGGACGCCTACTGCATGATGCTGGAGCGCGTGACCGAATACCTGAAAGCCATTGATGACACCACGCGTCTTGACCTGGTGCGTCGATGTTTCTATCTCAAAGTCTGTGAGAAACTGAGCCGCGAGCGCGCCTGCGTGGGCTGGCGTCGTGAAGTGGTCAGTCAGTTAGTGAAAGAGTGGGGATGGGACGAAGCGCGTCTGTCCATGCTCGACAACCGGGCCAACTGGAAAATCGATCAGGTGCGCGAAGCGCACAACGAACTGCTCGATGCGATGATGCAAAGCTACCGTAATCTGATCCGCTTTGCGCGCCGTAACAACCTCAGCGTTTCCGCCAGCCCGCAGGACATCGGGGTATTGACCCGTAAGCTGTACGCCGCGTTTGAAGCGCTGCCGGGCAAAGTCACCCTGGTTAACCCGCAGATTTCGCCTGACCTGTCAGAACCGAACCTGACCTTTATCTACGTGCCGCCGGGCCGCGCGAACCGCACCGGGTGGTATCTGTACAACCGTGCGCCAAGCATGGATTCAATCATCAGCCATCAGCCGCTGGAATATAACCGCTATCTGAACAAGCTGGTGGCCTGGGCCTGGTTTAACGGCCTGCTGACCTCGCGTACGCGCCTGTTTATCAAAGGCAACGAGGTGGTCGATCTCGCTAAACTGCAGGAGATGGTCGCGGATGTGTCGCACCACTTCCCGCTGCGTCTGCCTGCCCCAACGCCGAAAGCGCTCTACAGCCCGTGCGAGATTCGCCATCTGGCGATCATCGTCAACCTGGAATACGACCCGACGGCGGCCTTCCGCAATCAGGTGGTCCATTTTGACTTCCGCAAGCTGGACGTCTTTAGCTTTGGCGAGCAGCAAAACTGCCTGGTCGGCAGCGTGGACCTGCTCTATCGCAACTCGTGGAACGAAGTGCGTACCCTGCACTTCAACGGCGAGCAGGCGATGATCGAGGCGCTGAAAACCATCCTCGGCAAGATGCACCAGGATGCCGCGCCGCCGGACAGCGTGGAAGTGTTCTGCTACAGCCAGCACCTGCGTGGGTTGATTCGTACCCGCGTGCAGCAGCTGGTTTCTGAGTGTATCGAACTGCGTCTCTCCAGTACCCGTCAGGAAACCGGGCGCTTTAAAGCACTGCGCGTCTCCGGTCAGACCTGGGGCCTGTTCTTCGAGCGCCTGAACGTGTCGGTACAGAAGCTGGAAAACGCCATCGAATTCTACGGCGCGATTTCGCATAACAAGCTGCACGGTCTGTCGGTGCAGGTGGAAACCAACCACGTTAAGCTGCCGCAGGTGGTGGACGGCTTTGCCAGCGAAGGGATTATTCAGTTCTTCTTTGAAGAGTCGGGCGACGATGCCGGGTTCAACATCTACATTCTGGATGAGACCAACCGCGCCGAGGTGTATCACCATTGTGAAGGCAGTAAAGAGGAGCTGGTGCGCGACGTCAGCCGCTTCTACTCCTCTTCGCATGACCGCTTTACCTACGGCTCAAGCTTTATCAACTTTAACCTGCCGCAGTTCTACCAGATTGTGAACGTCGACGGCCGTACGCAGGTGATTCCGTTCCGCACCCAGGCCGTCACGCCTGCCGCGCCTGCCAATCAGGACACCGCGCCGCTGTTGCAGCAGTATTTTTCCTGACTCTTTTCGCCGGGTGGCGCTAACGCTTACCCGGCCTACGGTTCGAGCCGTTGTAGGCCCGGTAAGGCGTAGCCGCCACCGGGCGACAAAACTACCTGAAACTCACTGTCTCACCCGCCTGCGCGGTCGACGCCTGTTCCAGCAGATCCCAGAACGTTACGCCGCTGCGGTCGCAAACCCATTCCCCGTCTTTCAGATCGAAATGATAGCCGCCCTGTTTCGCGGCCAGCCAGACCTGGTGAAGCGGCTCCTGGCGGTTAATAATAATTTTGCTGCCATTTTCGAAGCTCAGGGTCAGAATACCGCCGTTAATTTCACAATCGATATCGCTGTCGCCGTCCCAGTCGTCAATACGCTCTTCGATGGTCATCCACAGGTTGTCGGCAAGGCGATGGAATTCACTGTCGTTCATGGTTTTGTTCCTGTTTTTCGTGATGCCGGCAGTATAACCCTAAATAATTCCCGTTGCAGGAAAGCGGCAAACTCTTGCTTTTGTGTCTTCTCCTGCGATGATAGAAACAGATTTGAACTTACGGGCAACTTTATAATGAAAAACGCTTTCCGAACGCTTGCCGTTCTCATCACGCTGTTTAGCCTGACTGGCTGCGGACTGAAGGGACCACTGTACTTCCCACCTGCGGATAAAACCGCACCGCCGCCGACGAAACCGGTTAACAGCGGCATTGAGTCTACCACGCCAAATACTAACGACCGTGGCGACAACGGTGGCCCGACTCAGGTTAATCTCTGACGACAACGTTCTGTACCCGCGCAATGGAGCAAATGATGCAGTTCTCTAAAATGCATGGCCTTGGCAACGATTTTATGGTCGTCGACGCGGTAACGCAGAATGTGTTTTTCTCCCCGGAACTGATCCGTCGCCTGGCGGATCGGCATCTGGGCGTGGGGTTCGATCAGCTGCTGGTGGTTGAGCCGCCGTACGATCCCGACCTCGATTTCCACTACCGTATTTTTAACGCGGACGGCAGCGAAGTTAACCAGTGCGGCAACGGCGCGCGCTGTTTTGCCCGCTTTGTCCGTCTGAAAGGGCTGACCAACAAGCGTGATATTCGCGTCAGCACGGCCAATGGTCGCATGGTGCTCAGCGTCACCGATGATGAGCTGGTGCGCGTAAACATGGGCGAGCCTAACTTCGAGCCCTCCGTCGTGCCGTTTCGCGCAAACAAAGCGGAAAAGACCTATATTATGCGGGCGGCCGAGCAGACAGTATTGTGCGGCGTCGTCTCAATGGGTAACCCACACTGCGTGATTCAGGTTGATGATGTGCAAACCGCGGCGGTCGAAACGCTCGGCCCGGTGCTGGAAAGCCACGAACGTTTCCCGGAGCGCGCGAACATCGGTTTTATGCAGGTGGTGAAGCGCGAGCACATTCGCCTGCGGGTTTACGAGCGCGGCGCGGGTGAGACTCAGGCCTGCGGAAGCGGTGCCTGTGCGGCGGTGGCCGTGGGCATCTCTCAGGGGTTACTGGCAGAAGAGGTTCGCGTGGAATTACCGGGCGGTCGGCTTGATATCGCCTGGAAAGGACCGGGTCATCCACTGTATATGACTGGCCCGGCGGCACATGTCTATGACGGGTTTATCCATCTATGAAACAACCAGGGGAAGAACTGCAGGAAACAGTGACGGAACTGGACGACAGGGCTGTTGTTGATTATCTGCTGCGCAATCCTGAGTTTTTTATTCGCAATGCACGCGTTGTCGAAGAGATGCGCGTGCCGCATCCGGTTCGCGGGACCGTGTCGCTGGTGGAATGGCATATGGCGCGCGCGCGCAACCATATTAACCAGCTTGAAGAGAACATGACGCTGCTGATGGAGCAGGCCAGCACCAACGAAAGCCTTTTCTATCGTCTGCTGCATCTGCAGGCGCGTCTGGCGTCGGCGCACAGTCTTGACGAGTTCCTCAGCCGCTTCCACCGCTGGGCTCGGGAGCTGGGGCTAGCAGGCGCAACGATTCGCCTGTTCCCTGACCGCTGGCGCATTGGCGCGCCGTCGGGGTTTACCCATCTGGCACTGAGCCGTCAGGCGTTTGAACCGCTGCGCATTCAGCGTCTGGGCCATGAGCACCACTATCTGGGGCCGCTGAACGGGCCTGAGCTACTGGTGGTATTACCGGAAGCCAAAGCGATTGGCTCGGTGGCGATGTCGCTGATGGGGCGCGACGGCGATCTGGGGGTCATGTTATTTACCAGCCGCGACGCGCATCACTATGAGCAGGGGCAAGCCACGCACCTGCTTCAGGAGATTGCCCTGATGCTGCCCGAGCTGCTGGAGCGCTGGATTGAGCGCGTATGACGGACGGACTGCTCGCCACTGACGTTTCGCGCTTTCTGCGCTATCTGGGCGTGGAACGCCAGCTAAGCCCCATTACGCTGCTTAACTATCAGCGTCAGCTTGATGCCATCATGCAGATCGCCGACGAGATCGGCCTGAAAAGCTGGCAACAATGTGACGCTGCGACGGTACGCGGATTCGTTGTGCGTAGCCGTAAAAAAAATCTCAGCCCGGCGAGCCTGGCGCTCAGGCTCTCAGCGCTGCGCAGTTTCTTCGACTGGCTGGTCAGTCAGGGTGGCTTAAAAGCCAACCCGGCAAAGGGGATCGCCACGCCGAAAGCCCCGCGCCATCTGCCCAAAAATATCGACGTCGACGACGTAAACCGCCTGCTGGATATCGACCTTAACGATCCGCTTGCCGTACGCGACCGCGCGATGCTGGAGGTGATGTACGGTGCCGGGCTGCGTCTGTCTGAACTCGTCAACCTTGACCTCAAGCATCTCGATCTGGAATCTGGCGAAGTGTGGGTAATGGGTAAGGGCAGCAAAGAGCGCCGCCTGCCGATTGGCCGCAATGCGGTCTCCTGGATTGAGCACTGGCTTGACCTGCGCGGGCTGTTTGGCTCCGACGAAGATGCGCTGTTCCTGTCGAAACTCGGCAAGCGGATCTCGGCGCGTAACGTGCAGAAGCGCTTTGCGGAGTGGGGCATTAAGCAGGGGCTGAATAGCCACGTGCATCCGCACAAGCTGCGCCACTCCTTTGCAACACATATGCTTGAGTCGAGCGGCGATCTGCGCGGCGTGCAGGAGCTCCTCGGGCACGCAAATCTGTCTACCACTCAAATCTATACCCACTTAGACTTCCAACACCTTGCCTCGGTGTATGACGCGGCGCATCCACGCGCCAAACGGGGGAAATAATGCGTTTTTACCGCCCACTCGGTCAGATTTCAGCTCTGACGTTTGACCTTGATGACACCCTTTATGACAACCGCGAGGTGATCCTGCGTACCGAGCAGGAGTCGCTGGCGTTCGTGCAGAACTACCATCCCGCGCTGAAGGCGATACAGAACAAGGATTTCCAGAAGCTGCGCCAGTCCCTGCGGGAGACCGAGCCGGATATTTACCACGACGTGACCGAATGGCGTCGTCGCGCGGTTGAGCAGGCGATGCTTAACGTGGGTCTGAGCGCGCAGGATGCCGCCATTGGGGCGGAAGCGGCCATGGAAAACTTCGCCAAATGGCGCAGCCGTATCGACGTGCCGCAGGAAACCCACGACACGCTGGCGAAGCTTGCCGAAAAGTGGCCGCTGGTGGCCATCACCAACGGCAATGCCCAGCCGGAGCTGTTTGGCCTGAGTGATTATTTTGAGTTCGTGCTGCGTGCGGGTCCTCACGGGCGCGCGAAGCCGTTCAGTGACATGTACCATCTGGCGGCAGATAAGCTTAACCTGCCGCTGGGTGAGATCCTGCACGTGGGGGATGACCTGACCACGGACGTGGCTGGCGCTATCCGCTGCGGCATGCAGGCCTGCTGGATCAAGCCGGAAAACGCTGACCTGATGATCGCCTCCGATAGCCGTCTTCTGCCGCACGTGGAAATTTCGCGGTTGGCATCCCTCACGACGCTGATATAATCATCAATTGTTCTGTATAAATTAACAGGGTTTTGGCGAATGCTATTCGCCTGCCCGACATGACGTGACGGTGCCAATGGACGTTTCTTACCTGCTCGACAGCCTTAATGACAAACAGCGTGACGCGGTTGCCGCCTCGCGCACCAACCTGCTGGTGCTGGCTGGAGCGGGCAGTGGTAAGACGCGCGTGCTGGTTCACCGTATCGCCTGGCTGCAGAGCGTGGAAAACTGCTCACCGTACTCCATCATGGCGGTCACGTTCACCAACAAGGCGGCGGCGGAGATGCGACACCGCATCGCGCAGCTGATGGGCACCAGCCAGGGCGGCATGTGGGTCGGTACCTTCCACGGCCTGGCGCACCGCCTGCTGCGTGCGCACCACATGGACGCCAACCTGCCGCAGGATTTTCAGATCCTCGACAGCGAAGACCAGCTCCGTCTGCTGAAGCGCCTGATCAAGGCGATGAACCTCGACGAGAAGCAGTGGCCGCCGCGTCAGGCGATGTGGTACATCAACGGTCAGAAAGACGAGGGGCTGCGCCCGCACCACATTCAGAGCTTCGGCAACCCGGTCGAGCAGACCTGGCAGAACGTCTACAAGGCCTATCAGGAAGCGTGCGATCGCGCCGGCCTGGTGGATTTCGCCGAGCTGCTGCTGCGCGCCCACGAGCTGTGGCTCAACAAGCCGCACATTCTGCAGCACTACCGTGAACGCTTTACCAATATCCTGGTGGACGAATTCCAGGATACCAACAACATCCAGTACGCATGGATCCGTCTGCTGGCCGGTGATACCGGCAAGGTGATGATCGTGGGCGATGACGACCAGTCGATCTACGGCTGGCGCGGGGCGCAGGTGGAGAACATCCAGCGCTTCCTCAACGATTTCCCCGGCGCGGAAACTATCCGTCTGGAGCAGAACTACCGCTCAACCAGCAACATTCTGAGCGCGGCCAACGCCCTGATTGAGAATAACAACGGGCGTCTGGGTAAAAAGCTGTGGACCGACGGCGTAGACGGCGAACCGATTTCGATTTACTGCGCGTTTAACGAACTCGACGAAGCGCGCTTCGTGGTCAACCGCATCAAAACCTGGCAGGACAACGGCGGCGCGCTGGAGCAGTGTGCCATTCTCTATCGCAGCAACGCCCAGTCGCGCGTGCTGGAAGAGGCGCTGCTGCAGGTGAGCATGCCGTACCGCATTTACGGCGGCATGCGCTTCTTCGAACGTCAGGAAATCAAAGATGCGCTCTCGTATCTGCGTCTGATTGCCAACCGTAACGACGACGCGGCGTTTGAGCGCGTGGTGAACACCCCAACCCGCGGGATTGGCGACCGTACGCTGGACGTGGTGCGTCAGGCCTCGCGCGACCGCCAGCTGACGCTGTGGCAGGCGTGCCGCGAGCTGCTGCAGGAAAAGGCCCTTGCCGGACGCGCGGCCAGCGCTCTACAGCGCTTCCTTGAGCTGATTGACGCCCTGGCGCAGGAAACCGCGGACATGCCGCTGCACGTGCAGACCGACCGGGTGATTAAAGACTCCGGCCTGCGCACCATGTACGAGCAGGAAAAAGGCGAGAAGGGCCAGACCCGAATTGAGAACTTAGAGGAACTGGTCACGGCAACGCGCCAGTTCAGCTACAACGAAGAAGACGAAGACCTGATGCCGCTGCAGGCGTTCCTCTCCCACGCCGCGCTGGAAGCGGGCGAAGGGCAGGCGGACACCTGGCAGGATGCGGTTCAGCTGATGACCCTGCATTCCGCCAAAGGTCTGGAGTTCCCGCAGGTGTTCATCGTTGGCATGGAAGAGGGGATGTTCCCGAGCCAGATGTCGCTGGATGAGGGCGGGCGTCTGGAAGAGGAGCGTCGTCTGGCCTACGTGGGTGTGACGCGCGCGATGCAAAAGCTAACGCTGACCTACGCCGAAACCCGCCGTCTGTACGGTAAAGAGGTCTACCACCGTCCGTCGCGCTTTATCGGTGAACTGCCGGAAGAGTGCGTGGAGGAGGTGCGTCTGCGGGCAAGCATCAGCCGTCCGGTCAGCCATCAGCGCATGGGCTCGCCGATTGCGGAAACCGATACCGGCTACAAGCTGGGCCAGCGCGTGCGCCATTCGAAGTTTGGCGAAGGTACCATTGTGAATCTGGAAGGCAGCGGCGAGCATAGCCGCCTGCAGGTGGCGTTCCAGGGGCAGGGGATCAAATGGCTGGTGGCGGCCTACGCGAAGCTGGAAACAGTCTAACATTCAGAAAAATATCATTATTTTGCAATAATCTGCTAGCCTTATACAGTGAAGGTCAATTAATGCCCTTCAGCGTTCCGTTGCGTGTTGACGCCGCAGTTATAGCTGGCGTAACATGCGCGCACGATTACGCTAAGAGGACATTCGCCTTGGACACACCCAGTAGATACTGGCTCAATTCCCTGTCATCCAGGAACAACTCCTAAGGCTATCTCCTCTTGCTGATGGCCTTAGTGGTTGTCAGCGACTGCTCTATTCCCGTCGCGCTGAGTCAGGCTGTTTAATGGTCTGAAACCCAATTTGTTTCTGTGTGCCCACCGAACTGTCCGATATTTTTTGCATTGGGAGTCCCGGTCATGTTGAGCGCATTTCAACTCGAAAATAACCGACTGACTCGGCTTGAAGCCGAAGAGTCACAGCCCCTCATTGATGCCGTATGGGTGGATCTGGTCGAGCCGGACGACGATGAGCGCCTTCGCGTACAATCTGAGCTGGGGCAAAGCCTGGCAACCCGCCCGGAACTGGAAGACATCGAAGCATCCGCCCGTTTTTTTGAAGATGAAGACGGTCTGCACATTCACTCCTTCTTCTTCTTTGAAGATGCGGAAGACCACGCGGGTAACTCCACCGTGGCGTTTACCATTCGCGACGGCCGTCTGTTTACCCTGCGCGAGCGTGAGCTACCGGCATTCCGTCTCTACCGCATGCGCGCCCGCAGCCAGGCGATGGTAGACGGCAACGCGTACGAACTGCTGCTCGATCTGTTCGAGACCAAAATTGAACAGCTGGCGGACGAAATTGAAAACATCTACAGCGATCTGGAAAAGCTGAGCCGCGTGATCATGGAAGGCCATCAGGGCGACGAATATGACGAAGCGTTGTCCACGCTGGCAGAGCTGGAAGATATCGGCTGGAAGGTGCGCTTGTGTCTGATGGATACCCAGCGCGCGCTGAACTTCCTGGTGCGCAAGGCGCGTCTGCCGGGCGGTCAGCTGGAGCAGGCGCGTGAGATCTTACGAGATATCGAGTCCCTGCTGCCGCACAACGAATCCCTGTTCCAGAAGGTCAACTTCCTGATGCAGGCGGCGATGGGCTTTATCAACATCGAGCAGAACCGCATCATCAAGATCTTCTCGGTGGTGTCCGTGGTGTTCCTGCCGCCGACGCTGGTGGCATCCAGCTACGGGATGAACTTCGAGTTTATGCCGGAGCTGAAGTGGAGCTTTGGTTACCCGGGGGCGATTATCTTTATGATCCTCGCGGGGCTGGCGCCGTATCTCTATTTCAAACGCCGGAACTGGCTGTAAAAAACTGGCGGGTGGCGCTGCGCTTACCCGCCCTACGATCGAATTCCCTCTCCCTGTGGGAGAGGGTTAGGGTGAGGGCAACATCACAGCCCTTTGCGCATTCTGCGTTGGGTATAAATCGCATCCGCAACAAAGATCGCCAGCGCCACCCAGATAAAGGCGAACGTCACCATCTTATCCGCCCCCGGTACCTCTCCGTAAAACACCACTGCCAGCAGGAACATCAGCGTCGGGCCAATGTACTGGAAGAAGCCCAGCGTGGAGAGACGCAGACGCGTCGCGGCACCGGTGAAGCACAGCAGAGGAATGGTGGTCACCACGCCCGCCGCCATCAGCATCAGGTTCAGCGACCACGGGTTGCTGCCCATGTGGCTGGTTGGGCTGTTGGCGATGCCGAAGAGATAAATCGCCGCCACCGGCAGCAGCCAGAGGGTTTCAAACAGCATCCCCGTCTGCGCTTCCACCGCAATCTTCTTGCGTACCAGGCCGTAGAAGGCAAAGCTGAACGCCAGACCGAGGGCGATAATCGGCAGCGAGCCGAAGGTCCACAGCTGCACCAGTACGCCGCAGAAGGCCAGAAGGACCGCTAACCACTGCATCCGGCGGAAGCGTTCGCCGAGGAAAATCATCCCCAGCACGATGTTTACCAGCGGGTTAATGAAGTACCCCAGGCTCGCTTCGAGCATGTGATGGTTATTCACCGCCCAGATAAACAGCAGCCAGTTACCGCCAATCAGCACCGCTGAGAGCGCCAGCAGGAAGACCTTTTTAGGGGTTTTAAACAGCGTTTTGACGCCCGACCACTGACGGCTGAGGCTCATCAGCGCGATCATAAAGAAGAATGACCAGATAACGCGATGAGTCAGGATCTCGTCAGCCGGAACGTAGGCGATAAGCTTGAAATACGCCGGGGCGATACCCCAAATAAAATAAGCGGCAAGGGCGAGTAAAACGCCCTGCCGCGTCTGTTTAGCATCCATCGGGAAAATCCGTTACAAAAAAGTGAATTAATTTTACCCGATTTTGCCGCCTCAACCCACCATATAAGTGGCGGTTGCGCTGGCGATATACACCTGTTCTTCGTTGTGTAACTCAACGCGCGCCACGGCGACTTTATTCCCCGCGCGCAGCAGGCTGCTGGTACAGGTAAAGCGATTTCCGCGTCCCGGACGAAGATAGTCGACGCGTAAGTCGATAGTACCCATTCGCGCCAGACGCTGGCGAAGTTCGTCTTCGTTGATGGTGTCATGGCGGGTCAGCGTACTGCCCACGCAGACCAGACCTGCCGCCACGTCCAGCGCGGAGGCAATCACACCGCCGTGCAAAATACTTTGCGCCCAGTTACCCACCATCATCGGCTGGTTGTTGAAGCTCAGTTGGGCAAAGTCTTTCTCGTAACGCTCCAGCTCCAGTCCCAGCGCGCGGTTAAACGGCATATGGTAAACAAAAATCTCGCCCACGAGTTTTAACACTTCTTCGGCGGTAAGCATGGCTGACATGAGGCATCACATCCTTATTGTTAACGAAATGTTGATTTTATGCCGCGGCAACAAGGAATGCCACTTTCAGAAACGAGGATGCAGCAGTTGTCGCAGAAGTCTGTAGAATGTCCGCCACATAACTATTCAGGTAATTTTACTCTTTTGCAGGAGAACACCACCGATGCGGACGTATCTGGCATGGTTACTGGCAGCGGTTGCGCTGCCCTTCACAGCATATGCGCAGGAAGCGACGATCAAAGAGGTGCATGATAAACCTGCCGTTCACGGTAGCATTATCGCGAACCTTCTTCAGGAGCATGACAATCCGTTCACGCTCTATCCGTATGACACCAACTACGTGATTTACACCCAGACCAGCGATCTCAACAAAGAGGCGATAAGCTCCTATAACTGGTCTGATAATGCACGTAAAGATGAGGTGAAGTTCCAGCTCAGCCTGGCATTCCCGTTCTGGCGCGGTATTCTGGGGCCGAACTCGGTGCTCGGGGCGTCTTACACGCAGAAATCCTGGTGGCAGCTCTCTAACAGCGGAGAGTCCTCACCGTTCCGTGAAACCAACTATGAGCCGCAGCTGTTCCTCGGTTTTGCAACGGATTATGAGTTTGCGGGCTGGACGCTGCGCGATGTCGAAGTGGGCTTTAACCACGATTCAAACGGACGTTCCGATCCCACCTCGCGCAGCTGGAACCGTGCCTATACGCGTCTGATGGCGCAGAACGGTAACTGGATGGTGGAAGTGAAGCCGTGGTATGTGGTGGGCGAAACCGATGACAACCCGGATATCACCAAATATATGGGCTATTACCAGCTCAAGGTCGGCTACCAGCTAGGTGATGCCGTGCTCAGCGCCAAAGGCCAGTACAACTGGAACACCGGCTACGGTGGTGCGGAAGTGGGCTTAAGCTACCCAATGACGAAGCATGTCCGCATCTATACCCAGGTGTACAGCGGTTACGGCGAGTCGCTTATCGATTACAACTTCAACCAGACCCGCATCGGCGTGGGTGTGATGCTGAACGATATTCTCTAGGCTGCTCGAATGTTTTTGCGTTAAACGTTGAAGTTTCTCTCTCAGGCACTGAAAATAGCGCCTGTTTCATTTCAGGCATATGGGGTTAACGTGGCGCAGGCGGAAGTATTGAATCAGGAGTCGCTGGCTAAACAGGTTTTGCATGAAACCTTTGGCTACCAGCAGTTCCGCCCTGGCCAGGAAACCATCATTGAAACGGTGCTGGAAGGTCGTGATTGCCTGGTGGTGATGCCGACCGGCGGCGGTAAGTCCCTCTGTTATCAGGTGCCCGCGCTGGTGCTTAACGGCCTGACGGTCGTGGTATCCCCACTCATTTCTCTGATGAAAGACCAGGTTGACCAGCTGCTCGCCAACGGCGTCGCGGCCGCCTGCCTTAACTCCACGCAAACCCGGGAGCAGCAGCAAGAGGTGATGGCCGGGTGCCGCACCGGGCAGATCCGCCTGCTGTATATCGCCCCGGAACGCCTGATGCTGGATAACTTCCTCGACCATCTCGCGCACTGGAACCCAGTGCTGCTGGCGGTGGATGAAGCGCACTGTATCTCCCAGTGGGGACACGATTTCCGCCCGGAATACGCTGCCCTCGGCCAGCTGCGTCAGCGCTTCCCCGAGCTGCCGTTTATGGCGCTCACCGCCACGGCGGATGACACCACGCGGCTGGATATCGTTCGCCTGCTGGGGCTGAACGACCCCTATATTCAGGTCAGCAGCTTCGACCGCCCCAACATCCGCTACATGCTGATGGAAAAATTCAAACCACTGGATCAGCTCCTGCGCTACGTCCAGGAGCAGCGCGGCAAGTCCGGCATCATCTACTGCAACAGCCGTGCGAAGGTGGAAGACACCGCCGCGCGTCTGCAAAACCGCGGCTTTAGCGCCGCCGCGTATCACGCCGGGTTAGAGAACCACATCCGCGCCGACGTGCAGGAGAAATTCCAGCGCGACGACCTGCAAATCGTGGTTGCGACGGTGGCGTTCGGGATGGGGATTAACAAGCCGAACGTGCGCTTTGTGGTGCACTTCGACATCCCGCGCAATATCGAATCCTACTATCAGGAAACCGGTCGCGCCGGACGTGACGGGCTGCCTGCGGAAGCGATGCTGTTTTACGATCCGGCCGATATGGCGTGGCTGCGCCGCTGTCTGGAAGAGAAACCGCAGGGACAGCTGCAGGATATTGAGCGCCACAAGCTCAACGCGATGGGCGCGTTTGCTGAAGCGCAAACCTGCCGCCGTCTGGTGCTGCTCAACTACTTTGGTGAAGGGCGCCAGGAGCCGTGCGGCAACTGCGATATCTGCCTGGATCCGCCGAAACAGTACGATGGTCTGATGGACGCGCGTAAGGCGCTCTCGACCATTTACCGTGTGAATCAACGCTTCGGGATGGGCTACGTGGTGGAAGTGCTGCGCGGTGCCAACAACCAGCGTATCCGCGATATGGGCCACGACAAGCTGCCTGTTTACGGTATTGGCAAGGATCAGAGCCACGAGCACTGGGTCAGCATTATTCGTCAGCTGATCCACCTCGGCTTTGCCACACAGAACATTGCCCAGCACTCCGCGCTACAGCTGACCGAAGCTGCGCGTCCGGTATTGCGCGGTGACGTTGAACTGAAGCTCGCCGTGCCGCGCGTGGTCGCCCTCAAGCCGCGGGTGATGCAGAAATCCTACGGCGGCAACTACGACCGCAAGCTGTTTGCCAAACTGCGCAAGCTGCGTAAAGCCATCGCCGATGAAGAGAACATCCCGCCTTACGTGGTGTTCAACGACGCGACGCTCATCGAGATGGCCGAGCAGATGCCGCTCAGCGCCAGCGAGATGCTCAGCGTCAACGGCGTGGGGACGCGCAAGCTGGAGCGCTTCGGTAAAGAGTTTATGGCGCTCATCCGCTCTCACGCGGATGGTGATGATGAGGAGTAGTCAGCCGGGCGAAAAAGTGCCAGGATGATGACTCACTGAATTATTTCCCCGCGAGTTAATTATGTTGATGCTATTTCTCACCGTGGCGTTAGTGCACATCGTTGCGCTGATGAGCCCGGGACCGGACTTTTTCTTCGTGTCACAAACGGCCGTCAGCCGCTCCCGCAAAGAGGCGATGATGGGCGTGCTCGGTATCACCATGGGCGTTATGGTCTGGGCGGCCGTTGCGCTGCTCGGTCTGAACCTGATTCTGGCGAAGATGGCCTGGCTGCATAACATCATTATGGTTGGCGGCGGGCTGTACCTGTGCTGGATGGGCTACCAGATGCTGTGCGGGGCGCTGAAGAAAGAGCAGAAAAAACCGGAAGAGCCAAAGGTGGAGCTGGCAACGGGCGGCCGCAGCTTTGTAAAAGGGCTGCTGACCAATCTGGCAAACCCAAAAGCGATTATCTATTTCGGCTCCGTGTTCTCGCTGTTTGTCGGCGATAGCGTCGGTGCGGGCGCACGCTGGGGCATCTTCCTGCTGATCGTTGTTGAAACCTTTGCCTGGTTTACCATCGTGGCAAGCCTGTTCGCCTTACCGGCGATGCGCCGCGGCTACCAGCGTATCGCGAAGTGGATTGATGGCTTCGCCGGCGCGCTGTTCGCCGGCTTCGGCATTCATCTCATCATTTCTCGCTAAGCATGACGCGCTGACGCAAGCAGCGCGCCAACCAGCATAAACAGCGAGCCAAAGACTTTATTCAGGGCCTTCATCTGCTTAGGCCCTTTAATCCACGCCGCAATCCGCTGCGCCAGCGTCGCGTAACCAATCATCACGATGATATCGACGATAATGGTGGTCGCGCCCAGCACCACGTACTGCATCACCTGGGGCTGATGCGGCACGATAAACTGCGGGAACAGCGCGGCGAGGAACACGATGCTCTTCGGGTTGGTCAGGTTGACGAACACCGCACGCTTAAACAGATGACCGCGGTTTTGCGTCTGCGCGAGCGTGTTCAGGTTGATGGAGCCTGCCGCGCGCCACTGCTGGATGCCGAGCCAAATCAGATACGCCGCCCCGGCCCATTTCAGCACCTCAAAGGCCAGTACCGAGCGGGAGAACAGAGTCCCCAGACCAATCCCAACCAGCACGATATGAATGCCCAGCCCGGTCTGCAAACCGGCAATTGACGCTGCCGCACCGCGATAGCCGTGGTTGATGGAGGTGGTCATGGTGTTAATGGCGCCCGAGCCCGGTGAAAGGCTAAGGATGATGGATGTCAGCAGGTAAGCGAACCACCACTCGAAGGTCATTTGAAACTCCCGAATCGTCTGTTTTTATGCCACAATACGCTATTGTTGAGTCATTTTGTGACCGGTTACGAAAAAACGATATTCCTTGGCTTAGGTGAGTAGAAACCCGATGTTTCAGCAGAAAAAGGACTGGGAAACACGAGAAAACGCATTTGCTGCTTTCTCCATGGGGCCGCTGACCGATTTCTGGCGCCAGCGTGAGGAAGATGAGTTTACGGGCGTCGGTGATATACCGGTACGCTTTGTGCGTTTTCACGATAAGAAAAATGACCGGGTCATCGTGGTCTGCCCCGGGCGTATCGAGAGCTACATCAAATACGCCGAACTGGCCTATGACCTTTTCCACCTGGGCTTCGATGTGTTGATTATCGATCACCGCGGGCAGGGGCTTTCTGGCCGCCTGCTATCGGATACGCATCGCGGCCACGTGGATAACTTCAGCGATTACGTCGACGATCTCGCCGCGTTCTGGCAGCAGGAGGTCGAGCCCGGCCCCTGGCGAAAGCGCTATATTCTGGCGCACTCGATGGGCGGTGCGATTTCAACGCTGTTTTTACAGCGCCACGCTCACCAGTGCGACGCCATTGCGCTCACCGCGCCGATGTATGGCATCGTCATGCGTTTTCCTGACTGGATGGTACGTCATATTCTTGACTGGGCTGAGGGCCATCAGCGCATTCGGGAAGGCTATGCCATCGGGACGGGACGCTGGCGGGCACTGCCGTTTGCGATGAACGTGCTGACCCACAGTCGCCAGCGGTATCGTCGTAACCTGCGTTTTTATGCCGATGAACCGCGCCTGCGCGTGGGGGGCCCGACCTACCACTGGGTGCGGGAAGGTATCCTTGCCGGTGAGCAGGTTCTGGCGGGTGTCGGCAATGACGATACACCAACACTCCTGATTCAGGCGGAAGAAGAGCGTGTGGTGGATAACCGCATGCATGACCGCTATTGTGAACTGCGCGCGGCCGCCGGTCACCCTTGTGAAGGGGGAAAACCGCTGGTCATTAACGGCGCGTACCATGAGATCCTTTTTGAAAAGGACGCTATGCGCTCAGTCGCGCTCAACGCCATTGTTGAATTTTTCAACAGGCATAATTGATTATTGTTTTCCACCAGAGGTTGAAATCCCTATGTACCAGGTTGTTGCATCTGATTTAGATGGCACGCTGCTTTCCCCTGACCACACCCTGTCGCCTTACGCGAAAGAGACCCTAAAGCTGCTGACGGCACGGGGCGTGAACTTTGTGTTTGCCACCGGCCGCCACCACGTCGACGTGGGGCAGATCCGCGATAATCTTGAGATCAAATCGTACATGATCACCTCCAACGGGGCGCGCGTGCATGATACCGACGGCAACCTGATCTTCACCCACAACCTGGATCGCGATATTGCCGCCGATCTGTTTGGCGTGGTGCACAATAATCCGGCTATCGTCACCAACGTTTATCGTGACGACGACTGGTTCATGAACCGCCACCGCCCGGATGAAATGCGTTTCTTCAAAGAAGCGGTATTTAACTACTCCCTGTACGAGCCGGGTCTGCTGGAGCCGGAGGGGATCAGTAAGGTGTTCTTCACCTGCGACAGTCACGAAGAACTGCTCCCGCTGGAGCAGGCAATCAACGCCCGCTGGGGCGATCGCGTCAATGTGAGCTTCTCAACCCTGACCTGTCTGGAAGTGATGGCGGGTGGCGTCTCCAAAGGCCACGCGCTGGAAGCCGTCGCGAAACGTCTGGGCTTCGAGCTGAAAGACTGTATCGCCTTTGGTGACGGCATGAACGATGCCGAAATGCTGTCGATGGCAGGCAAGGGCTGCATTATGGAGAATGCGCACCAGCGTCTGAAAGATTTGCACCCGGAGCTGGAAGTGATCGGCACCAACGCAGACAATGCGGTACCGAAATACCTGCGCAAACTGTTCCTTGAATAATCTTCATTTGGTTGTTTATTGCTCAGATGTCAACTAAAGAGTTCGCTACAATGCCTCTCCTTCTTTCTGAGAGACAAGCATTGTGGCGCTACTCATTATCACCACTATCCTGTGGGCCTTCTCCTTTAGCCTGATTGGCGAATACCTTGCCGGTTCGGTCGACAGCTACTTCTCGGTGCTGATGCGCGTGGGGCTGGCGGCGCTGGTGTTCCTGCCGTTTCTGCGTACGCGCGGGCAATCGCTGAAAACGATTGTGCTGTATATGCTGGTGGGGGCGATGCAGCTCGGCATCATGTACCTGTTTAGCTTCCGGGCTTATGTCTATCTGTCCGTCTCGGAATTCCTGCTCTTTACCGTGCTGACGCCGCTCTACATCACGCTGATATACGATCTGCTGAGTAAACGCCACCTGCGCTGGGGATACCTGCTTAGCGCGGCGCTGGCGGTGATTGGCGCGGCGATTATTCGCTACGACAAAGTCAGCGATCACTTCTGGACCGGACTGATGTTCGTCCAGCTCGCCAATATCAGTTTCGCCATCGGCATGGTGGGCTATAAGCGCCTGATGGAAACCCGCCCGATGCCGCAGCATAACGCGTTCGCCTGGTTTTATATGGGTGCCGCGATTGCCGCAGTGGCGGCGTGGTTTATGCTCGGTAACCCGCACAAGCTGCCGACCACCGCCGTGCAGTGGGGCGTGCTGATCTGGCTGGGCGTCGTGGCTTCCGGGTTGGGGTACTTCATGTGGAACTACGGCGCGACGCAGGTCGACGCCGGTACGCTGGGGATCATGAATAACGTGCATGTCCCGGCTGGGTTGTTGGTCAACCTCGCCATCTGGCAGCAACAGCCGCACTGGCCGAGCTTCCTTATTGGGGGAGCGGTGATCCTGGCTTCGCTGTGGGTCCATCGCCGCTGGGTCGCTCCGCGCTCCGCACAAACGGAAGATGGTCGCACGCGTGGTTCCGCGCTGAGCGAATAAACGCCTCCGTAATCGGCTGACGCTGCTCGCCATCGCGCACGGCGGCGTACAGTCGGCTCCACAGTCCTTCACCCAGGGTTTTGGTCTGCACAAGACCCTGGCGTTCAAAGCTCTCTACCACCCAGTGCGGCAGCGCCGCGATACCCATTCTGGCCGCCACCATCTGAATCAACAGCAGGGTGTTATCCACGCTTTTCAGCTGCGGACTGATGCCCGCGGGCTGCAGGAAGTGGCGCCAGATATCCAGACGACTGCGCTGAACCGGGTAAATCAGCAGCGTTTCCGTCGCCAGGTCTTCCGGCGTGATGCGCGTTTTCGCCGCCAGCGGATGGTCCGGCGCCAGCACCAGGCGCACTTCATAATCAAACATCGGCGAATAGTGCAGGCCGCTGCGCGGCAGGATGTCAGAGGTCATCACCAGGTCCAGCTCGCCCTGCTGCAGGGACGGCTGCGGATCAAAGGTCACGCCGGATTTGAAATCCATCTCCACCTGCGGCCACTTCTGGCGGAAGTTCTCAAGCGCGGGGGTCAGCCACTGAATACAGCTGTGGCACTCAATGGCGATACGCAGCGTGGTTTGTTGCGGTTCGTTACACGCCTGCAGCGCGCTGGCGATTTGCGGCAGGACCTGATTCGCCAGCTGCAACAGGATCTCACCTTGCGGCGTAAAGCGCAGGGGCTGGCTCTTACGCACAAAAAGACGGAAGCCGAGGCGTTGTTCCAGATCGCTGAACTGGTGAGAAAGGGCGGACTGGGTCTGGTGCAGCGTGGCAGCCGCAGCCGCGAGCGAGCCGCAATTCCGCAACGCTTGTAGCGTTTTCAGGTGTTTTATCTCGATCATGAAAGTCCTTCACTTCGCCATGAACATATTGCGCTTGAGGAATATACAGTAACTGCCAATTATGGATGTGTAAACATCTGGATGGCTAAAATCCTTCGTCTTTTAAATTTATGGTGCGTTGGCTGCGTTTACCCACCCCGGTCACTTACTCATGTAAGCTCCCGGGGATGAGCAAACTTGCCGCCTTCCCTAAATTCAAAATCCAAAGGATTTACAATTAATTAGAGGAAGAAAACATGACAATCCGCAATCACACACTCGGTTTCCCTCGCGTTGGCCTGCGTCGCGAGCTGAAAAAAGCGCAAGAAAGCTACTGGGCGGGGAACGCCACCCGTGAAGAACTGCTGGCGGTGGGACGCGAGCTGCGCGCCCGTCACTGGGATCAGCAAAAACAGGCGGGCATTGACCTGTTGCCGGTGGGCGATTTCGCCTGGTACGACCATGTTCTGACGACCAGCCTGCTGCTTGGCAACGTGCCGGCTCGTCATCAGAACAAAGATGGATCGGTAGATATCGATACCCTGTTCCGCATCGGCCGTGGCCGTGCGCCAACGGGTGAGCCAGCGGCAGCGGCGGAAATGACCAAGTGGTTCAACACCAACTATCACTATATGGTGCCGGAGTTCGTGAAAGGTCAGCAGTTCAGGCTGACCTGGACGCAGCTTCTGGATGAAGTGGACGAAGCGCTGGCGCTGGGCCATCAGGTGAAACCGGTTCTGCTCGGGCCGGTAACGTACCTGTGGCTGGGTAAAGTAAAAGGCGAGCCGTTTGACCGACTCAGCCTGCTGAAGGACATTCTGCCGGTCTATAAACAGGTGCTGATTGAGCTGGGCAAACGCGGCATTCAGTGGGTACAAATCGACGAACCGGCGCTGGTGCTCGAGCTGCCCCAGGAATGGCTCGATGCCTTCAAACCGGCGTATGACGCGCTGGCGGGGCAAGTGAAGCTGCTGCTGACCACCTATTTCGAAAGCGTAACGCCGAACCTTAACACCATTACCGCGTTGCCGGTTCAGGGCCTGCACGTTGACCTCGTACACGGTAAAGACGATGTGGCGGAGCTGCATAAGCGCCTGCCTGTGGACTGGCTGCTTTCCGCCGGGCTGATTAACGGTCGTAACGTCTGGCGTGCCGATCTCACCGGGAAATACGCTCAAATAAAAGACATCGTCGGCAAACGTGAGCTATGGGTGGCTTCGTCCTGCTCCCTGCTGCACAGCCCGATCGATTTGAGCGTCGAAACCCGCCTGGATGCTGAGGTGAAAAGCTGGTTTGCCTTCGCCCTGCAAAAATGCGAAGAGCTGACGCTGCTGCGCGATGCGCTGAACAGCGGCGACACGGCGGCGATCGCCGAATGGAGCGTACCGATCCAGGCGCGTCGTCACTCGGCGCGCGTGCACAACCCGGCGGTGGAAAAACGCCTGGCGGCCATCACCGCCCAGGACAGCCAGCGTCAGAGCCCGTATGAAGTCCGCGCCGAAGCGCAGCGTGCCCGCTTCAACCTGCCTGCGTGGCCGACCACCACCATCGGTTCCTTCCCACAAACCACCGAAATCCGTGGCCTGCGTCTGGACTTCAAAAAGGGCAATCTGGATGCGAATCACTACCGCACCGGTATCGCCGAACACATCAAGCAGGCGATTATCGAGCAGGAACGTCTGGGTCTGGACGTACTGGTACACGGTGAGGCCGAGCGTAACGACATGGTGGAATACTTCGGTGAGCATCTCGACGGCTTTGTGTTTACCCAGAATGGCTGGGTGCAGAGCTACGGCTCCCGCTGCGTGAAGCCGCCGGTGGTGATCGGCGACGTCAGCCGTACGGAAGCGATCACCGTGGAGTGGGCGAAATACGCGCAGTCCCTCACGGACAAGCCGGTGAAAGGCATGCTCACTGGTCCGGTGACCATTCTTTGCTGGTCCTTCCCGCGTGAAGACGTGACCCGTGAAACCATCGCCAAACAGATTGCCCTGGCACTGCGTGATGAAGTGGCGGATCTGGAAGCAGCAGGCATTGGCATTATTCAGATTGACGAACCGGCCCTGCGCGAAGGCCTGCCGTTGCGTCGCAGCGACTGGGATGCCTACCTGCAGTGGGGTGTGGAAGCGTTCCGCATCAACGCCGCGGTGGCGAAGGACGACACCCAGATCCACACCCACATGTGTTACTGCGAATTTAACGACATCATGGATTCGATTGCCGCGCTGGACGCCGACGTGATCACCATTGAGACGTCGCGCTCAGACATGGAGCTTCTGGAGTCGTTCGAAGAGTTCGAGTACCCGAACGAAATCGGGCCGGGCGTGTACGACATTCACTCCCCGAACGTGCCGAGCGTGGAGTGGATTGAAGCCCTGCTGAAAAAAGCGGCCCAGCGCATTCCGGCTGAGCGCCTGTGGGTGAATCCGGACTGCGGCCTGAAAACCCGCGGCTGGCCGGAGACGCGTGCGGCGCTGGCGAATATGGTGAAGGCAGCACAGAACTTGCGTCAGGCATAATTGTGACGCGCGATGGCCGGGCGTCTGCCCGGCCTGTAATGCGCATTCTTAGCTCAGATCAACGCCGTTGCTGGCAATCACTTTTTGGTACCACCAGAAGGAGTCTTTTTTCAGCCGTTTCAACGTACCGTTGCCTTCATCGTCCTGATCGACATAGATAAAACCGTAGCGTTTGGACATCTGCGAGGTGCCCGCACTAATGATGTCGATACAGCCCCACGTGGTGAACCCCATCACCTCCACGCCTTCATTAATCGCGGCCAGCGTTTGCGCGAAATGCGCGCGGAAATAGTCGATTCGATAGCTATCGTGGATCTTGCCGTTTTCGACCACATCCTTCGCGCCCAGACCGTTTTCAACGATAAACAGCGGCTTCTGGTAACGGTCATACAGCTCCAGCAGCGAGATTTTCAACCCAAGCGGATCAATCTGCCATCCCCATTCGGACGCAGGCAGATACGGGTTTTTCACACCGAGAACGGTATTCCCGGGAATGCGTTCGGCGTCAGGCTGAGTGGATTCGGTCATCGACATGTAATAGCTGAAGGAGACGAAATCGACGGTATGCGCCTTTAAAATACGCCGATCGTCAGGGTGCATTTCAATATGGATATTTCGTCGTTCCAGATCGCGCAGGATCAGCGGCGGATAGTCGCCAAATACCTGCACGTCAGCATAAAAATAGTTTTCCAGGTTTTTCTTCAGCGTGGCTTCAACGTCTTCCGGACGGCAGCTGTGCGGATAGGTCGTCAGTTTGGTCAGCATGCACCCGACCTGGCTGCCCGGAATTTTGGCGTGGCAGTCGCGGGTGACCAGTGCAGACGCGACAAACTGATGATGCAGACCCTGATAGATATCCTGTTTCGCGTTGCCCGGCGCGCTTTTCTCTTCGCGAATGCCCGCGGTCGTAAAGGGATGGCGGTGAATACTGTCTATTTCATTGAAGGTTAGCCAGTAACGCACCAGCTCTTTGTAGCGGTCGAAACAAACATTGCTGAAGCGAACAAAGGCATCAACCACATTACGATGCACCCAGCCGTTATATTTTTCGCTCAGCGCCAGCGGCATTTCGTAGTGGGAAAGGGTGACCAGCGGCTCGATGTTATGACGACGCAGCTCGCGGAACAGTTCTTCATAAAACTGCAGCCCGGCCTCGTTTGGCGCGGCGTCCTCGCCGGTCGGGAAAATACGCGACCAGGCAATGGATACGCGCAGTACCTTAAAACCCATCTCAGCAAACAGCGCGATGTCGTCTTTATAGTGGTGATAAAAATCGATGCCGCGGCGTTTCGGGTATCGCGCATCATTTTTACCTTCAAACGCGTCGCGAATATTTTCGTCCGTCAGGGCCATGTGGCCGCTGTAATCTTTCACGGAGAGGTTGGGTTTCCAGGCGACAGCGTCGGCAACGGACGGCCCTTTGCCGTCCACGTTCCATGCGCCTTCGGCCTGGTTGGCGGCAATCGCGCCGCCCCATAAAAAACCGTGTGGAAACGCGAGGGAATTGTCCATAACACGCACTCCTTATGCGTCATGATGATGGGAAAGGCTTACCCTTTTTTACCACCGTACTGACGGAACCACGTAAGCATCCGCTGCCATCCATCTTTAGCCGATTCAGCGTGATAGCTCGGACGATAGTCGGCGTTAAACGCATGCCCGGCATCCGGGTAAACCACAATCTCCGCCTTCGCATTTGCCGCGCGGAGCGCATGGCGCATGGTTTCTACCGAATCCAGCGAAATACCGGTGTCCTGACCGCCGTAAAGCCCTAACACGGGGGCATTTAACTCGGTGGCGATATCAACCGGATGTTTCGGTGAATTCAGCGTTTTTTCACCCACCAGTTTGCCGTACCAGGCGACAGCGGCTTTGAGCTGCGGGTTATGCGCGGCATACAGCCAGCTAATGCGTCCGCCCCAGCAGAAACCGGTGACCAGCAAACGATGGGGATCGCCCCCGTTGCGCGCCGCCCAGCTGGCGACGTGGTCGAGGTCGGCCAGCACCTGCGCGTCCGGGACTTTGCTGACCAGGTTGCTGAGCAAGGTAGGAATATCGCTGTAGTCGTTCGGATCGCCCTGACGGAAGTAGAGCTCTGGCGCAACGGCCAGATAGCCTTCTAGCGCCAGCCGGCGGCAGAGGTCGCGAATGTGTTCGTGAACACCGAAAATTTCCTGAATCACGATCACGATGGGCAGCGGGCCGTCTGCCGATTTTGGTCGTGCGTGGTAAGCAGGCATGTTCTCTCCCTGCGTGGGAATAGAGGTCTCACCCGCGGTGATGGCATCTTCAGACGTTGAGACGATGGTTGAGGCATGCGGGGCCGCAGCAGGTGCAAAACCGGTTTTTTCAGTCATGGCATTCTCCGTACCAATCAGTTAGCGCAAAGGTAAATATAGACACCAGGTTAACAACTCACAGTGCCTTAAACGGTCTATCTTTTGTGCAGCACCTGACGATATAACTTGTTAATGTGATGTAAATCACTTTTTGATGGAAATTCGATGCAATCATTTTCATTCATGGTGAGATGCGTCACGAAATTATGCTTACTGCTTCTGTAAAGTACCGTTTTACTTCTTCTGACTAACCGACCCACAGAGGAGTCACCTATGTCTAAGTCTGATGTTTTTCATCTCGGCCTCACTAAAAACGATTTACAAGGGGCTACGCTCGCTATCGTCCCTGGCGATCCAGAGCGTGTGGAAAAGATCGCCGCGCTGATGGATAAGCCGGTTAAGCTGGCAGCCCATCGTGAATTTACCACCTGGCGCGCAGAGCTGGATGGTAAAGCCGTGATTGTGTGTTCTACCGGTATCGGTGGCCCGTCTACTTCGATTGCTGTTGAAGAGCTGGCACAGCTGGGCATTCGTACTTTCCTGCGTATCGGTACCACTGGCGCTATTCAGCCGCATATCAACGTCGGCGACGTGCTGGTGACGACCGCGTCTGTGCGTCTGGATGGCGCAAGCCTCCACTTTGCACCGATGGAGTTCCCGGCGGTGGCAGATTTCGAGTGCACCACCGCGCTGGTTGAAGCCGCGAAATCCGTGGGCGCCACCACCCACGTGGGCGTGACCGCTTCGTCCGATACCTTCTACCCGGGCCAGGAGCGTTACGACACCTTCTCTGGCCGCGTGGTAAGCCGCTTCAAAGGCTCCATGGAAGAGTGGCAGTCGATGGGCGTGATGAACTACGAAATGGAATCCGCCACGCTGCTGACCATGTGCGCAAGCCAGGGTCTGCGTGCCGGTATGGTGGCGGGCGTCATCGTCAACCGTACCCAGCAGGAGATCCCGAACGCCGAAACCATGAAGCAGACCGAAAGCCATGCAGTGAAAATCGTGGTCGAAGCCGCGCGTCGCCTGATCTAGTCCCCTCTTTTCGAAATCAAAGGCCGGCACGTTCGGCCTTTATTTTTTGCGTAGCGCCTCGCAGGAAAACCCTTTCAAACTGGACGTTTATACAGCACAATCTTATTTTGTGCAGGTAATACGTTGATGCAGGGGGCATTGTGGATATCTCAGTCCTGATTTATGCGGTGATTGCGCTGGTGGGCATGGCGATAGGCTGGCTCATTTCCAGCTATCAGCATGCACAGCAGAAGGCCGATCAACTGGCAGAGCGCGAAGAGATAGTCGCTGAATTAAGTGCGGCAAAGCAGCAGCTTGCGCTGAGTGACCACTGGCGCGACGAGTGCGAGCTGCTTAACAACGAGCTGCGCAATCTCCGTGATATCAACACCTCGCTGGAGGCCGATCTCCGCGAAGTGACCACCCGCCTTGAATCCACTCAGCTGCATGCGGAAGACAAAATCCGCCAGATGATCAACAGCGAGCAGCGCCTCAGCGAACAGTTTGAGAACCTCGCCAACCGTATTTTCGAGCACAGCAACCGCCGCGTTGATGAACAGAACCGCCAGAGCCTTAACAGCCTGCTGACGCCGCTGCGTGAACAGCTGGACGGTTTTCGTCGTCAGGTGCAGGACAGTTTTGGTCAGGAAGCCCGCGAGCGGCACACCCTGGCGCATGAGATTCGCAATCTCCAGCAGCTGAATGCCCAGATGGCGCAGGAAGCGGTCAACCTGACCCGCGCGCTCAAAGGGGATAACAAAACCCAGGGCAACTGGGGAGAAGTGGTGCTGACCCGCGTACTGGAAGCCTCCGGCCTGCGGGAAGGATATGAATACGAAACGCAGGTGAGTATCGAAAACGACGCCCGCTCGCGCATGCAGCCGGATGTGATTGTGCGGCTGCCGCAGGGTAAAGATGTGGTGATTGACGCCAAAATGACCCTGGTGGCGTATGAGCGTTACTTCAACGCGGAGGATGACTACACCCGCGAATCGGCGCTGCAGGAGCACATTGCCTCCGTGCGTAACCACATTCGCCTGCTCGGCAGAAAAGACTATCAGCAGTTGCCGGGTCTTCGCTCGCTGGACTATGTCCTGATGTTTATTCCGGTAGAGCCCGCGTTTCTGCTGGCACTCGACAGGCAGCCTGAACTCATCACCGAAGCGCTCAAAAATAACATTATGCTTGTCAGCCCTACCACGTTGCTGGTGGCGTTACGTACCATTGCGAACCTGTGGCGCTATGAACACCAGAGCCGCAACGCGCAGCAGATTGCCGATCGTGCCAGCAAGCTGTACGACAAAATGCGCCTCTTCGTGGACGACATGTCCTCAGTCGGGCAGAGCCTGGATCGTGCGCAGGATAACTACCGCCAGGCGATGAAAAAACTCGCCTCGGGACGCGGCAATCTGCTGGCGCAGGCCGAATCATTCCGCAGCCTGGGGGTAGAGGTTAAACGCGAGATTAATCCGGAATTGGTGGAACAGGCCACCGCCCAGGACGACGAGTTTCGCCTGCGAGAAGGTGCGGACGAACAAAAGACAAACAGTGAAGACAACACGTTAGCGGTGGATTTATCACCAGACGAGACTCCAGCGCGTTTCTTTCGCGGTGGTTGAAACGTAGGGCAAACGCGCCCAATCTGTTACACTTCACGAACATTTTACTGATAAGCAGGCTCTGAGATGGCTGACGATTCACAAGACACAACGCACTTTGGCTTTCAGACTGTCGCCAAAGCGCAGAAAGCTGACATGGTGGCCCACGTATTTCATTCCGTGGCGGCGAAGTACGATGTAATGAATGACCTGATGTCGTTCGGCATTCATCGCTTGTGGAAGCGCTTCACCATTGACTGTAGCGGCGTGCGTCGCGGACAAACGGTGCTGGATTTAGCCGGCGGTACGGGCGATTTAACCGCGAAATTCTCTCGCCTGGTGGGCGAAACCGGGCGCGTTGTCCTCGCCGATATTAATGACTCCATGCTGAAAATGGGCCGCGAAAAGCTGCGTAACATCGGCGTGGTGGGGAACGTGGAATATGTTCAGGCAAACGCCGAAGCGCTGCCGTTCCCGGACAATACCTTTGACTGCATCACGATCTCCTTCGGTCTGCGTAACGTGACCGATAAAGAAAAGGCGCTGCGCTCCATGTACCGCGTGTTGAAACCGGGTGGACGCCTGCTGGTGCTCGAGTTCTCGAAACCGATCATTGAGCCGCTGAGCAAAGCCTACGACGCCTATTCCTTCCACGTGCTGCCGCGCATCGGTGAGCTGGTGGCCAACGATGCGGAAAGTTACCGCTATCTGGCGGAATCTATCCGTATGCACCCGGATCAGGACACCTTAAAAGCCATGATGCAGGATGCAGAATTTGAGAACGTTGAATATTTCAACCTGACGGCGGGTGTCGTCGCGCTGCATCGCGGTTACAAATTCTGAGTGGAGGTGTCCCGTGCCCTTTAAACCCTTAGTCTCCGCAGGCATCGAGAATGTACTGAATGCTTTCCTGTATCGCGCTCCGGCGCTGAAAGCTGCGCGTCAGCGGCTAAACGGGAAGGTATTGCGCATTGTTTTAAAAGAGTTATCGACGCCGCTTGTACTGGTCTTCAGCGAACGCCAGCTTGACGTACTGGGGGAGTGGGAAGGTGAAGCTGACTGCTCGGTCATCACGCACATGAGCGTGCTGCCAAAACTGCGCGATCGCCAGCAATTAACGGCGCTTATCCGCAGCGGTGAGCTGGAAGTAGAAGGCGACATTCAGGTCGTGCAGAACTTCGTTGCGCTCACCGATCTTGCGGAGTTCGACCCGGCAGAGCTGCTCGCGCCTTTTATTGGCGACATCGCCGCCGAAGGCATCGGGAAAGTCCTTCATGGTGGCGCCTCCTTTGCGCGTAAAAGCCTGCATCGTCAGCAACGCTATGCGGCGGAAGTGCTGACGGAGGAGTGGCGAATGGCGCCCGGGCCATTGGAAGTGGCGTGGTTTGCGGAAGAGACCGCTGCTGTTGAACGTGCGGTTGATGCGTTAACCAAACGGCTGGAAAAACTGGAGGGCAAATGACGCCTGGTGAAATTCGGCGCCTCTATTTTATTATTCGCACCTTTTTGAGCTACGGGCTCGACGAGCTTATCCCCAAAATGCGTATCACGCTGCCGCTTCGTATCTGGCGGCGGATGCTGTTCTGGATGCCCAATCGCCATAAAGGTCAGCCGCTGGGTGAGCGTCTTCGCCTGGCGCTGCAGGAGCTCGGTCCGGTTTGGATTAAATTTGGACAGATGCTGTCGACCCGTCGCGATCTCTTCCCGCCGCTTATTGCCGATGAGCTCGCGATGCTGCAGGACCGCGTCGCACCGTTTGACGGCGCGCGCGCGAAAAAGCAAATTGAAGAGGCGATGGGAAATGTACCCGTCGAGACCTGGTTTGACGATTTCGACATTCACCCACTGGCATCGGCCTCTATCGCGCAGGTGCATACCGCGCGTCTGAAAGAAAACGGCAAAGAAGTTGTTATTAAGGTCATTCGTCCGGACATCCTGCCCATCATCAAAGCAGACATGAAGCTGATTTATCGTCTGGCGCGCTGGGTACCACGCTTGCTGCCGGACGGGCGTCGCCTTCGTCCACTGGAAGTGGTGCGGGAATATGAAAAAACGCTGATTGATGAGCTTAACCTGCTGCGCGAATCGGCAAACGCCATTCAGCTGCGTCGCAACTTTGAAAACAGCCCGATGCTCTATGTTCCTGAAGTCTATTCTGACTACTGCAGCCAGAACATGATGGTAATGGAGCGTATCTACGGTATTCCGGTTTCGGATGTGGTGGCCCTGGAGAAGCAGGGAACGAACATGAAGCTGTTGGCCGAGCGTGGGGTACAGGTCTTCTTTACCCAGGTGTTCCGCGACAGCTTTTTCCATGCGGACATGCATCCGGGCAATATCTTCGTGAGCTACGAACACCCTGAGGATCCGAAGTACATCGGTATCGACTGCGGGATTGTGGGGTCACTGAACAAGGAAGATAAACGGTATCTGGCTGAGAACTTCATCGCGTTCTTCAACCGCGACTACCGTAAGGTGGCCGAGCTGCACGTCGATTCAGGCTGGGTGCCGCCGGACACCAACGTCGAGGAGTTCGAGTTCGCGATCCGGACCGTTTGTGAACCGATTTTTGAAAAACCGCTGGCGGAAATCTCCTTCGGGCACGTGCTGTTAAACCTGTTCAACACGGCTCGCCGCTTTAATATGGAAGTTCAGCCACAGCTAGTTTTACTTCAGAAAACATTACTTTACGTTGAGGGTGTAGGCCGACAGCTCTATCCTCAGTTAGACTTGTGGAAGACCGCGAAACCTTTCCTTGAATCCTGGATTAAGGATCAGGTTGGCATTCCGGCGCTGGTGCGCTCTCTGAAAGAGAAAGGCCCGTTCTGGATAGAAAAAATGCCTGAAATTCCTGAACTGGTTTATGACAGTTTGCGTCAGAGCAAGAACCTTCAGCACAGCATGGATAAAATCGCCCGCGAGCTTCAGTCCAGCCGGGTTCGCCAGGGCCAGTCACGCTATCTCTTTGGGATTGGCGCAACGCTGCTGTTGAGCGGTACGCTGCTGCTGATCAACCGTCCGGACTGGCAGATGATGCCCGCCTGGCTGATGGCCGCCGGGGTGGTTGTCTGGCTTGCCGGATGGCGAAAAACGCGCTGAGTTTGCGTCGCTATCGACGGGTCGCATACGTATAATGCGACCTGACTAATTAATCATCTATCCCTGAGGAACATGTATGGGTGGTATCAGTATCTGGCAATTGTTGATCATTGCCGTCATCGTCGTGCTGCTGTTTGGCACCAAAAAGCTCGGTTCTATTGGTTCCGACCTGGGCGCGTCTATCAAAGGCTTCAAGAAAGCGATGAGCGATGATGAGAGCAAGCAGGATAAAACCAGCCAGGACGCTGATTTTACTGCTAAGTCCATCGCCGATAAGCAGGAAGAAGCCAAAAAGGAAGACGCTAAACGCCACGATAAAGAGCAGGTGTAAGTCGTGTTCGACATTGGTTTTAGTGAGCTCCTGCTGGTCTTTGTGATTGGCCTGATTGTGCTGGGGCCGCAGCGTCTGCCGGTGGCGGTGAAGACCGTTGCGGGCTGGGTTCGTGCGCTGAGATCGCTGGCATCGACCGTTCAGAATGAGCTGGCTCAGGAGCTTAAGCTGCAGGAATTTCAGGAAAGCCTTAAAAAGGTCGAGAAGGCGAGCATGGATAACCTGACGCCGGAACTGAAAGCGTCAATGGATGAGCTGCGCGAAGCGGCGGAATCCATGAAGCGCTCCTACAGCGTTAACGATCCTGAAAAAGCGAGCGATGAAGCGAACACCATCCATAACCCGGTGGTGAAGGGCAGCGAGGAGCAGCGCGAGGGCGTAACGCCTGCCAGCGCAGAACATCAGGCTGCCGCGCCAGAACAGACGCCGCAGGAAACCGAAGTGAAAAAACAGGTGCAGCCGGAAGAGCCGGTGGCAAAAACGGCGGAAGTGAAGCCCGCTGCGTCCGTTTCCGAATCATCCCCCTCGTCGAGTGATAAAGCGTAAACATGGCAGTAGATGATACTCAACCGCTGATTGCGCACCTCATTGAGCTGCGTAAGCGCCTGTTAAACTGCATTATTGCGGTTTTACTCATATTCCTGTGCCTGGTCTATTTTGCCAACGATATCTATCAGGTGGTCTCTGCACCGCTGATTAAGCAGATGCCGCTGGGCGCAACGATGATTGCAACAGACGTTGCTTCTCCGTTCTTTACCCCCATCAAGCTGACCTTCTGGGTGTCGTTGATTGCCTCAGCGCCGGTCATTCTTTATCAGGTGTGGGCGTTTGTGGCGCCAGCGCTGTATAAACACGAACGTAAGCTGGTGATCCCGCTGCTGGTGTCTAGTTCGCTGCTGTTCTATATCGGCATGGCGTTTGCCTATTTCGTTGTCTTCCCGCTGGCCTTCGGCTTCCTGACGCATACCGCGCCGGAAGGGGTCCAGGTGTCGACGGATATCGCCAGCTACCTCAGCTTTGTGATGGCGCTGTTTATGGCGTTCGGCGTGGCATTCGAAGTGCCGGTGGCCATTGTGCTGCTTTGCTGGGTAGGGGTAACAACCCCGGATGACCTGCGTAAGAAGCGTCCGTATATCCTGGTGGGCGCCTTTGTGGTCGGCATGCTGCTGACACCGCCGGACGTGTTCTCGCAGACGCTGCTGGCCATACCGATGTACTGTCTGTTTGAGGTCGGCGTATTCTTCTCGCGTTTCTACGTGGGTAAAGGACGTCGAGCGGATGACGAAGACGATACGTCCGACAAGACCACTGAAGAGTAAAACCAGCCGCCCGTCAGGGCGGTTGTTATATGGGGATTTGCATGTTTGATATCGGACTCAATCTGACCAGCTCGCAGTTTGCGAAAGATCGTGATGAGGTGGTTGCGCGTGCGTTTGCTGCCGGGGTGAAAGGGCTGCTGCTGACGGGCACCAACCTGCATGAGAGCGAGCAGGCGCAGCAGCTGGCGCAACGCTACGATCGCTGTTGGTCTACTGCTGGTGTACATCCTCACGACAGTAGCCAGTGGACCCCGGAAAGTGGCGACACCCTGTACAGGCTGGCGAAGACGCCAGAAGTGGTAGCGATCGGCGAATGCGGTCTCGATTTCAACCGTAACTTTTCCACGCCTGAAGAGCAGGAAAAAGCATTCACTGCCCAGCTTGCGCTGGCGGCAGAGCTTGGAATGCCCGTATTTATGCACTGCCGCGACGCGCATGAGCGTTTCCTGGCACTTCTGGAGCCGTGGCTGGAGAAACTGCCCGGCGCGGTACTGCACTGCTTCACCGGTTCACGACAGGAAGCGCTGGATTGCCTGAAGCGAGGGCTTTATCTGGGTGTTACTGGCTGGGTTTGCGATGAGCGTCGCGGGCTCGAACTTCGGGAGCTGTTGCCGGCGATCCCGGCTGACCGGTTGCTCCTTGAAACCGATGCGCCCTATCTGCTACCGCGCGATATGAAACCCAAACCGGCATCGCGGCGAAATGAGCCCGCGTATCTGGGGCACATTGTTGAGAGTGTTGCGAAGTGGCGCGGAGAGGATCCGCACTGGCTTTCAGCGCAGACGGATAACAACGCGCGTAATCTGTTCGGGATAAACGTTTAAAGTTTGCGGAAGTCGGTATTTTTAACGCTCTGCAGCACCTGCTTGTTCAGCAGATTGAGCAACAGCATAGAGCGCGCTTCCCCGTCCGGCTCGGCAAAAATCGCCTGCAGGCCTTCGAAAGCGCCTTCGGTAATTACGACGCTATCGCCCGTGTAAGGGGTTTCGGGGTCGGTGATCCCTTCAGGCTGTTGATAAATCGACAGCTGATGAATGACCGTCGACGGAACCGTTGCCGGGTGAGCACCAAAACGAACGAAGTGGCTGACGCCACGCGTGGCGCTGATGGTGGTGGTGTGGATGACTTCCGGGTCGAACTCCACGAACAGGTAGTTCGGGAACAACGGCTCACTGACGGTTGTGCGCTTCCCGCGCTGCATTTTTTCAAGCGTGATCACGGGCGTCAGGCAATTTACAGACTGACGTTCAAGATGTTCCTGCGCGCGCTGAAGTTGCCCGCGTTTGCAATACAGTAAATACCAGGCCTGCATAATCACTCTTTCCCTTAGTTCGGGGCGCAAGCATATCAAAACCCTGGCGGGATCGCTAAGTTGATTATAATGGGGGAAAACGGAACAGAACGCATAAGTTCACGCTTATTTAACAAAATTACAGCATCAAGCAGGCATACGCCGTATAATGAAGCGCTTACAGAGAGGCCATGATTAACTGCATGAAATACCACGATCTCCGCGACTTCCTGACGCTGCTGGAAAAGCAGGGTGAACTCAAACGTATTACACTTCCTGTTGATCCTTATCTGGAGATGACAGAAATTGCTGACCGCACCCTGCGTGCCGGTGGCCCCGCGTTACTGTTTGAAAATCCGAAAGGGTACTCCATGCCGGTGCTTTGCAACCTGTTTGGTACACCGCGTCGCGTCGCACTGGGGATGGGGCAGGAAGACGTCACGGCCCTGCGCGAAGTCGGTAAGCTGCTGGCCTTCCTGAAAGAGCCGGAGCCGCCGAAAGGCTTCCGCGATCTGTTCGACAAACTGCCGCAGTTTAAGCAGGTGCTGAACATGCCTACCAAACGCCTGCGCGGCGCGCCGTGCCAGCAGAAGGTGCTGGAAGGCGATGAGGTTGATCTGACCAAAATCCCTGTCATGCAGTGCTGGCCGGAAGATGCTGCGCCGCTGATCACCTGGGGGCTCACCGTTACGCGCGGCCCTCACAAAGAGCGGCAAAACCTCGGTATTTACCGCCAGCAGTTGATTGGCAAGAATAAACTCATCATGCGCTGGCTGTCGCATCGCGGCGGCGCGCTGGATTTCCAGGAGTGGTGCGCTGCGCATCCGGGGGAGCGTTTCCCGGTGTCTGTCGCTTTAGGCGCCGATCCGGCCACCATTCTGGGAGCCGTCACCCCCGTGCCGGATACCCTTTCTGAATATGCGTTTGCAGGCCTGCTGCGCGGAACGAAAACCGAAGTCGTGAAGTGTATTTCTAACGATCTCGAAGTTCCGGCCAGTGCAGAAATTGTGCTGGAGGGTTACCTTGAGCAGGGTGAAATGGCGCCAGAAGGCCCTTACGGCGACCACACCGGCTATTACAATGAAGTGGATAACTTCCCGGTGTTTACCGTGACGCACATTACGCAGCGTGAAGATGCGATTTATCACTCCACGTATACCGGACGCCCACCGGACGAACCGGCGGTGCTGGGCGTGGCGCTGAATGAAGTGTTTGTGCCGATCCTGCAAAAGCAGTTCCCGGAAATAGTTGATTTTTATCTGCCGCCTGAAGGATGCTCGTATCGCATGGCGGTGGTCACGATGAAGAAGCAGTATCCAGGTCATGCTAAACGCGTGATGATGGGCGTGTGGTCTTTCCTGCGCCAGTTTATGTATACCAAATTTGTTATTGTCTGCGATGATGACGTTAACGCCCGCGACTGGAATGACGTAATCTGGGCCATTACCACGCGAATGGACCCGGCGCGCGATACGGTGTTAGTCGAAAACACGCCGATAGATTACCTGGATTTTGCCTCGCCGGTTTCCGGTCTTGGCTCAAAGATGGGACTGGATGCCACAAATAAATGGCCTGGCGAAACCGACCGTGAATGGGGTCGCCCGATCAAAAAAGATCCTGCTGTGACCGCGCGCATTGACGCGATCTGGGACGAGCTGGCCATAATGAATAACGGTAAACCCTGAGCTGACCGTTAAGCCCTATAGACTTCCCGACAGAGAGAGCGAATGACAACCTTAAGCTGTAAAGTGACCTCGGTAGATGCCATCACCGACACCGTATATCGCGTCCGTTTAGTGCCAGAAGCGCCATTCTCTTTCCGCGCGGGTCAGTACCTGATGGTTGTGATGGATGAGCGTGATAAGCGTCCTTTCTCTATGGCCTCAACGCCGGCGGAGCAGGAATTTATTGAGCTTCATATTGGTGCGTCAGAGCTTAACCTGTATGCGATGGCGGTGATGGATCGCATCCTGAAGGAACGTGAAATCGTGGTGGATATTCCGCACGGTGATGCGTGGCTGCGCGATGACGAAGACCGTCCGCTGATCCTGATCGCTGGCGGTACAGGCTTCTCCTACGTGCGCTCCATTCTGTTGACCGCACTGGCGCGTAACCCGGACCGTGACATCACCATTTACTGGGGTGGCCGCGAAGAGAAACATCTGTACGATCTGTCTGAACTGGAAGCGCTGAGCGTCACCCATCCTAACCTGCGCATTGAGCCGGTGGTTGAGCAGCCGGAAGAGGGCTGGCGCGGGCGTAGCGGTACGGTGCTGACGGCGGTGCTGCAGGATCACGGTACGCTGGCTGGGCACGATATCTATATCGCTGGCCGTTTCGAGATGGCGAAAATCGCCCGCGATCTGTTCTGTAACGAACGTGATGCGCGTGAAGACCGCCTGTTTGGCGATGCGTTTGCCTTCATTTAAATAAAAAACCCGCCCCTGACAGGCGGGAAGAACGGCAACTAAACTCTCTCTCTTCGCCAGTGACGCCACTGGCGGCGAGGTACCTCTCGTAGGCCGGGAAAGCGCAGCGCCTCCCGGCAAAAGCCCGATGGCGCGATGCTTATCGGGCCTACGTATTAGACCTACACTCTCTCAAACACCGTCGCGATACCCTGACCCAGCCCGATACACATCGTTGCCAGACCAAACTGGGCATCTTTGCGTTCCATCAGGTTGATCAGCGTCGTGCTGATGCGCGCACCGGAGCAGCCCAGCGGGTGACCGAGGGCGATCGCGCCGCCGTTGAGGTTAATCTTCTCGTCGATCTGATCCATCAGCCCCAGATCTTTAATGCATGGCAGGATCTGCGCGGCGAACGCTTCGTTCATCTCGAACAGATCGATGTCGCTGGCGGTTAAGCCCGCTTTTTTCAGCGCCAGCTTCGAGGCCGGAACCGGGCCGTAGCCCATGATTGAAGGATCGCAGCCCACAACCGCCATCGAACGTACCCGAGCGCGAGGGGTTAAGCCCAGCTCGCGGGCGCGGCTTTCGCTCATCACCAGCATCGCCGCGGCACCGTCGGACAGGGCGGACGACGTTCCCGCCGTGACCGTACCGGTGACCGGATCAAACGCCGGGCGCAGGGTAGACAGCGCTTCGACCGTGGTTTCCGGGCGGATGACTTCGTCGTAGCTGAACTGCTTCAGAACGCCGTCTGCGTCGTGACCGCCGGTCGGGATGATCTCATTCTTAAAGGCACCGGACTGTGTCGCCGCCCATGCGCGAGCGTGAGAGCGCGCGGCAAAGGCATCCTGCATTTCACGGCTGATGCCGTGCAGACGAGAAAGCATCTCGGCGGTCAGACCCATCATCCCCGCGGCTTTCGCCACGTTACGGCTCATCCCCGGGTGGAAATCGACCCCGTGGCTCATCGGCACGTGGCCCATGTGCTCAACGCCGCCCACCAGGCAGGCCTGCGCATCGCCGGTCATGATCATGCGCGCCGCGTCGTGCAGCGCCTGCATTGACGAACCGCACAGGCGGTTCACGGTGACGGCCGGAACTGAATGTGGGATCTCCGCCAGCAGCGACGCGTTGCGGGCGATGTTGAAGCCTTGCTCCAGGGTCTGCTGCACGCAGCCCCAGTAGATATCGTCCAGCGCAGCAGGATCCAGCGCCGGGTTACGCGCCAGCAGGCTACGCATCAGGTGCGCGGAGAGGTCTTCCGCACGCACGTTACGGAATGCACCGCCTTTTGAACGGCCCATCGGGGTGCGAATCGCATCAACAATGACAACCTTTTCCATTGTGACTCCTTAAGCCGTTTTCAGTTCGCCAACCGGACGGGCTGGCTCAACTGCTGGATAGTAGGGTTCGTTATGGCGCGCTTTGTTACGCAGCCCTTCCGGCACTTCATACAGCGGGCCGAGGTGCTGATACTGCTGAGCCATATCGAGATAGCGGGCGCTACCGAGCGTGTCCAGCCAGCGGAACGCGCCGCCGTGGAACGGAGGGAAGCCCAGGCCGTATACCAGCGCCATATCGGCTTCTGCAGGGCTGGCGATGATGCCTTCTTCGAGGCAACGCACCACTTCGTTGATCATCGGAATCATCATGCGGGCGATGATCTCATCGTCGGTGAAGTCGCGTTTCGGCGGGCATACGTCAGCCAGCAGGCTATCCACCGCCGCGTCTTCTTCTTTCTTCGGTTTGCCCTTGCTGTCTTCTTTATAACGCCAGAAGCCCAGACCGTTTTTCTGACCGAAGCGGTTAGCGTCGAACAGCGCGTCAATCGCGTCGCGATAGTCTTTCTGCATGCGCTGCGGGAAGCCTGCCGCCATTACCGCCTGGGCGTGGTGGGCGGTATCAATGCCCACAACGTCCAGCAGATACGCCGGTCCCATCGGCCAGCCGAACTGTTTTTCCATCACTTTGTCGATTTTGCGGAAGTCCGCGCCGTCGCGCAGCAGCTGGCTAAAACCGGCGAAATAAGGGAACAGCACGCGGTTGACGAAGAAGCCCGGACAATCGTTAACGACGATCGGCGTTTTGCCCATCTTGCTTGCCCATGCCACCACTTTAGCGATGGTTTCGTCGGAGGTTTTTTCCCCACGGATCACTTCGACCAGCGGCATACGGTGTACCGGGTTGAAGAAGTGCATACCGCAGAAGTTTTCCGGACGCTTCAGCACGCTCGCCAGTTCGCTGATTGGAATGGTGGAGGTGTTAGAGGCCAGCACGGTCTCAGGACGAACCTTGTCTTCCGTTTCCGCCAGCACCGCTTTTTTAACCTTCGGGTTCTCGACGACGGCTTCGACCACCACGTCGACACGGTCGAAACCGCTGTATTCCAGCACGGGCTGAATGGTGGAGATCACGCCTGCAAGCTTCAGACCGTCAATTTTGCCGCGCTCAAGCTGTTTATTCAGCAGCTTGGCCGCTTCGGTCATGCCCAGCGTCAGGGATTTCTCGTTGATGTCTTTCATCACCACCGGCACGCCTTTCCAGGCCGACTGGTAAGCGATGCCGCCACCCATAATGCCCGCGCCGAGTACCGCCGCATGTTTTGGCGTCTCAACGTTTTTAGTCAGCTGTTTGGCTTTGCCTTTCACGAACTGATCGTTCAGGAAGATACCGACCAGCGCGCGGGCTTCATTGGTGTGCGCCAGCGGGACAAAGCTCTGATTTTCGAGCTTCAGCGCTTCATCGCGTCCGAGACGGGCAGCCGCTTCAATGGTTTTCACCGCCGTGATCGGCGCCGGGTAGTGTTTGCCCGCCGTCTGCATGACCATGCCTTTGGCGATGGTGAAGCTCATGGTGGCTTCAATCTTGCTGAGTTTTAACGGCTCCAGCTTCGGCTGGCGTTTGGCTTTCCAGTCGAGATCGCCGTTAATCGCCTGACGCAGAATGGCGACAGCACCTTCAACCAGCTTCTCAGGTTTCACAACGCCGTCGACCAGGCCGATTTTCTGCGCCTGTTCTGCGCCGACGTCTTTACCTGCGGCAATGATCTCCAGCGCGCTGTCGGCACCCAGCATGCGCGGCATACGGACGGAGCCGCCAAAGCCCGGCATGATGCCCAGCTTGGTTTCCGGCAGGCCGATGCGCAGGTCCGGTGTCGCCAGGCGATAGTCTGTCGCCAGCACGCACTCGCAGCCGCCGCCCAGCGCGTAGCCGTTAACGGCGGAAATGGTCGGGACAGGCAGATCTTCCAGACGATTAAAGACGCTGTTGGCAAAGTGCAGCCACTGGCTCAGCTGTTCTTCCGGGACCAGGAACAGCGAAAGGAACTCGGTGATATCGGCACCGACGATAAAGGCCGCTTTGTTCGAACGCAGCAGCAGCCCTTTTAATTCAGGTTGTTTTTCAAGAACATCCAGCGCCTGGCCAAGACTGGCCACCGTCGCGGTATCAAGCTTGTTCACTGAGCCGGGGGCATCGAACACCAGTTCGGCAATGCCATCTTCCAGCCAGTTGAGGTACAGGGTGTCGCCTTTGTAGAGCATGTCAGTCTCCTGAATCCAGCAATTGGATCTGGTCATACCAGATGAATCGGAGTGTGGGATTTATGTTAATAAAATGCAAATTACTCATTAAGAAAATGCTGCATTGATCACGGTCGGTGGAAATCACGCAGCCGGAGTGAGGTGTGCTAAGATGCGATGACTTGAGGTCAAAAAAACGAAAGGAAGAATGATGGACTCACTGGCTTCGCTTTATAAAAATCATATCGTTACCCTACAAGAACGTACCCGCGATGTACTGGCCCGCTTTAAGCTGGATGCGCTGCTGATCCACTCCGGCGAGCTGATGAATACCTTTCTGGATGACCACGCTTATCCGTTTAAGGTGAACCCGCAGTTTAAAGCCTGGGTACCGGTGACGCAGGTTCCAAATTGCTGGCTGCTGGTGGATGGCGTGAACAAACCGAAACTGTGGTTCTACCTGCCGGTCGATTACTGGCACAACGTAGAACCGCTGCCGACCTCTTTCTGGACGGAAGAGATAGAGGTCATTGCGCTGCCGAAAGCGGACGGTATTGGCAGCCAACTGCCTGCCGCGCGCGGCAACATCGGCTACATTGGCCCTGTTCCGGAGCGTGCGCTGAGTCTGGATATTCCGGCAGACAAACTCAATCCGAAAGGGGTGCTGGATTATCTGCACTATTACCGCGCATATAAAACCGACTATGAACTTTACTGCATGCGTGAAGCGCAAAAAACGGCGGTGAATGGTCACCGTGCGGCGCATGAAGCGTTCCAGTCGGGGATGAGCGAGTTCGACATCAATCAGGCCTATCTGACCGCGACAGGCCACCGTGATACCGACGTGCCGTACAGCAATATCGTCGCGCTGAACGAGCACGCGTCTGTGCTTCACTACACCAAACTGGATCACCAGGTTCCGTCGGAAATGCGCAGCTTCCTGCTGGACGCAGGGGCAGAGTACAACGGCTACGCGGCCGACCTGACCCGCACCTGGGCGGCGAATGCGGACACCGAGTTCGCGCAGCTGATCAAAGACGTGAACGATGAACAGCTGGCGCTGATTGCCACCATGAAGGCGGGCACCAGCTATGTGGATTACCACATCCAGTTCCATCAGCGCATCGCCAAACTGCTGCGTAAGCACCAGATTGTGAAAGACATGAGCGAAGAGGCGATGGTCGAGAACGATCTGACCGGGCCCTTCATGCCGCACGGCATTGGTCACCCGCTGGGCCTGCAGGTGCACGACGTTGCGGGCTTTATGCAGGATGATACCGGTACGCACCTGGCGGCACCGTCTAAATATCCTTACCTGCGCTGCACCCGCATTCTGGAACCGCGCATGGTGCTGACGATTGAACCGGGGATCTACTTTATCGAATCCCTGCTGGCGCCGTGGCGTGAAGGCCAGTTCAGCAAGCACTTCAACTGGGAAAAAATTGACGCGCTGAAGCCGTTTGGCGGTATTCGTATCGAAGATAACGTGGTGATTCACGAAAACGGTATCGAGAATATGACGCGAGACCTGAAGCTGGCCTGATGGAAAGCTGGCTAATACCGGCTGAACCGGTCACCTTTGTTGAGGAAATCAAGAAAAGCCGCTTTATTACGCTGCTGGCGCATACCGACGGCGTAGAGGCGGCAAAAGCGTTTGTCGAGTCCGTCCGGGCTGAGCATCCTGACGCCCGTCACCACTGCGTGGCGTGGGTAGCAGGGCCGCCGGACGATTCACAGCAGCTGGGGTTTTCCGATGACGGTGAACCGGCGGGCACGGCCGGTAAACCCATGCTCTCCCAGCTTATGGGCAGCGGCGTGGGCGAAATAACCGCCGTGGTGGTGCGCTACTACGGCGGCATTTTGTTAGGCACCGGTGGGCTGGTTAAAGCCTATGGCGGGGGCGTGCAGCAGGCGCTTAATATGCTGGTCACTACCCGCAAAACGCCGCTTACCGAATATACTTTATTATGCGATTACGCCCAGCTATCGGGTATTGAAGCGCTGCTGCGGCAGTTTAACGGTGTCATCGCACACAGTGAATATCAGGCAATGGTGCAATTACGCGTGGCGCTTCCTCAGGCGGAACTGGCTGCTTTTTCAGCAAAACTGGCTGATTTTAGTCGTGGTTCGTTGCAATTGCTGCCGATTGAAGAATAATCCCCACCTCACTTTTGAATACCAAAGGAAGCGGCAGAGATGCATTTTCGTGCCATAACCCGAATCGTTGGACTGCTGGTCATACTCTTTTCCGGGACGATGATTCTCCCTGGACTGGTGGCGCTTATCTACCGGGACGGCGCGGGGCGGGCATTTACCCAGACCTTCTTTGTCGCGCTGGCGATTGGCTCGCTGCTGTGGTGGCCAAACCGTCGCCAGAAAGGTGAGCTGAAATCTCGCGAAGGGTTTCTGATAGTGGTCCTGTTCTGGACGGTGCTGGGGAGCGTTGGTTCGCTACCCTTTATCTTCTCTGAACAGCCTAACCTGAGCATCACGGATGCCTTTTTTGAATCCTTCTCCGGTTTAACGACCACCGGGGCGACGACGCTGGTGGGGCTGGATTCACTTCCGCACGCCATTCTCTTTTATCGCCAGATGCTGCAGTGGTTCGGGGGGATGGGGATCATCGTCCTGGCGGTGGCCATTCTGCCTATTCTGGGCGTTGGTGGGATGCAGCTCTATCGCGCCGAAATGCCCGGACCGCTGAAAGATAACAAGATGCGCCCGCGTATTGCTGAGACGGCGAAAACTCTCTGGCTTATCTATGTCTTGCTGACGGTGGCCTGTGCGCTGGCGCTATGGTTTGCCGGGATGCCCGCTTTCGACGCCATCGGACACAGCTTCGCGACGATTGCTATCGGCGGGTTCTCCACCCACGATGCCAGCGTCGGCTACTTCGACAGCCCAACGATTAACACGATTATTGCCATTTTCCTGCTGATCTCTGGCTGTAACTATGGCCTGCACTTCTCTTTACTGAGCGGGCGCAGCCTGAAGGTGTACTGGCGTGACCCTGAGTTCCGCATGTTTATTGGCGTCCAGCTGACGCTGGTAATTATCTGTACCCTGGTGCTCTGGTTCCATGATGTCTATAACTCCGCGTTGACCACGCTAAACCAGGCCTTCTTCCAGGTGGTGTCGATGGCGACAACCGCCGGGTTTACTACGGACAGCATCGCCCGTTGGCCGCTGTTCCTGCCGGTGCTTCTGCTCTGTTCCGCGTTTATCGGCGGCTGTGCGGGGTCGACGGGCGGTGGCCTGAAGGTGATCCGTATTCTGCTGCTGTTCAAGCAGGGCAACCGTGAGCTGAAACGCCTGGTCCACCCGAACGCGGTCTACAGCATCAAGCTGGGTAACCGCGCGCTGCCGGAACGTATCCTCGAAGCGGTGTGGGGGTTCTTCTCGGCGTATGCGCTGGTCTTTATCGTCAGTATGCTGGCGATTATCGCGACGGGTGTGGATGATTTCTCCGCCTTTGCGTCGGTCGTCGCAACATTGAACAACCTTGGGCCTGGCCTGGGGGTTGTGGCGGATAACTTTGCCAGTATGAACCCGGTCGCGAAATGGATCCTCATCGCCAATATGCTGTTTGGTCGTCTTGAGGTCTTTACGCTGCTGGTGCTGTTCACCCCTACATTCTGGCGCGAGTAAGGAGCTATTGATGAAGACACTGATTCTTTTCTCTACGCGAGACGGGCAAACGCGCGAGATTGCCGCGTATCTGGCATCGGAATTAAAAGAGCTGGGTATTTACTCGGATGTGGTGAACCTGAACCGTGCTGAGCAGATAAGCTGGCAGGATTACGACCGCGTGGTAATTGGTGCATCTATTCGTTACGGGCATTTCCATCCGGCGCTGGATCGTTTTGTGAAAAAGCACACGGCGGTGCTCAATAAACTGCCCGGTGCATTTTACTCGGTCAATCTGGTCGCGCGTAAACCCGAGAAGCGCACGCCGCAGACCAACAGCTACACGCGCAAGTTTTTACTCAGCTCGCCGTGGCAGCCTGAACTGTGCGCTGTCTTTGCCGGCGCGCTGCGCTACCCTCGCTACCGCTGGTATGACCGCTTTATGATCCGCCTGATTATGAAGATGACCGGGGGCGAAACCGACACGCGTAAAGAAGTGGTTTATACCGACTGGTCGCAGGTAGCCAGTTTTGCGCGAGAAATCGCACATTTAACGGACGATTCGCGACATAAATAAGCGTTAAGTTTGAAAAGTGAGCGAACGAAAAGTTTTTTGTATTTTGTGCTTGTCACTTCAGAATAACTCCCTATAATGCGCCTCCACTGACACGGAACAACGGCACACACGCCGCCGGGTCAGCAGAGAAAAGCGAAAATAAACGCTT
>NZ_QPFW01000243.1:0-73623 GCF_008122455.1 Enterobacter sp. C6 | reverse complement strand
GAGCAGTGCCGCTTCGTTTTCGCTGCGGCGCGGGGTGTGCATATTACGCTTTCCCGCTTCAGAGTCAAGCGTTTATTTTCGCTATTCTCTGCTGACCCGGCGGCGTGTGTGCCGTTGTTCCGTGTCAGTGGAGGCGCATTATAGGGAGTTATTCCGAGGTGACAAGAGGAAATTTAAAAAAAATTTCCATCCGCGTTTTTTTTCACCAACAGAGGTGAAATCAAGCTACAAATTGTTCTATTTGATGTATCTGCAACCACAATCACATTCGAGGTGGCATAATTATCAGCATGAATCTTTAAGGAATAAAAGCGATGCCATTAAGCGCACAACAGCTGGCCGCCCAAAAAAACCTGTCGTATGTGCTGGCAGAAAAGCTGGCTCAGCGGATTTTAGCGGGTAAATATGCCCCGGGCAGCATCCTGCCGGGTGAAATGGAGCTGGGTGAGCAGTTTGGGGTGAGCCGTACCGCAGTGCGCGAAGCGGTGAAAACCCTGACGGCAAAAGGTATGGTGCTTCCACGTCCTCGTATTGGCACACGCGTGATGCCACAGAGTAACTGGAATTTTCTCGATCAGGAGCTGCTCTCCTGGTGGATGACGGAAGACAACTTTCATCAGGTCGTCGATCACTTTCTGGTGATGCGCAGCAGCCTTGAACCTCAGGCATGTCTGCTTGCCGCCATGCTTGGCACAGCAGAGCAGAAAGCGCAGCTTAACGCGTTGATGGAAGAGATGGTGTTCCTGAAAAAACACTTCAACCGCGAACGCTGGGTTGAGGTCGATATGGCCTGGCATGAACATATCTATATGATGAGCGCCAATCCGTTCCTCACCTCGTTTGCCTCATTATTTCATTCGGTGTATCACACCTACTTTACCTCTATTACACAAAACGACGTGGTAAAACTGGAATTGCATCAGGCGATAGTGGATGCCATTCAGGAAAGCGACGGGCAGCGAGCCCTGAGTGCGTGCCAGGCATTACTGGCTGCGCCAACCCACCAGCAGGTAAATAAATGACAAAGAAAAAAGCGCGCAGCATGGCCGGATTGCCGTGGATTGCAGCCATGGCGTTTTTTATGCAGGCACTGGATGCCACCATCCTCAACACCGCGCTTCCCGCTATTGCGCAAAGCCTTAACCGCTCCCCGCTGGCGATGCAGTCCGCCATCATCAGCTACACCCTGACGGTTGCAATGTTAATTCCGGTTAGCGGCTGGCTGGCCGACCGCTTCGGTACCCGTAGAGTTTTCATGCTGGCCGTAACGCTCTTTACGCTCGGTTCGCTGGCCTGTGCGCTCTCCTCGTCCTTAACGGAACTGGTTATCTTCCGCGTATTACAGGGCATTGGCGGCGCGATGATGATGCCCGTGGCGCGCCTTGCTTTATTACGAGCCTACCCTCGAAGCGAACTGCTTCCCGTGCTCAACTTCGTCACCATGCCGGGACTGGTCGGCCCGATACTTGGCCCGGTACTCGGTGGCGTGTTTGTCACCTGGGCAAGCTGGCACTGGATCTTCCTGATTAATATTCCGATTGGCGTTGCGGGGCTGCTGTATGCCCGCAAATATATGCCGAACTTCACCACGCCAAGACGCAGCTTCGACATGGGTGGCTTTTTCCTGTTTGGCCTGAGCCTGGTACTCTTCTCCAGCGGGATGGAGCTGGTTGGCGAGAAAATCGTCGCGACGTGGATGGCGCTCTCCGTTATCCTCGCCGGCGTGCTGCTGTTCCTTCTTTATATACGTCACGCGCGCCGTCATCCGACGCCGTTAATCTCTCTTGGGCTCTTCAACACCCGAACCTTTTCCGTCGGGATCGCGGGAAACATTGCCTCGCGTCTGGGGACGGGCTGCGTACCGTTCCTGATGCCACTGATGCTGCAGGTGGGTTTCGGCTACCCGGCCCTGATTGCCGGCTGCATGATGGCGCCCACCGCAATGGGCTCGATTCTGGCAAAATCGACCGTGACGCAGGTGCTACGCTGGTTTGGCTATCGTAAGACGCTGGTTGGCGTGACGGTCTTTATCGGCCTGATGATTGCGCAGTTCTCGCTGCAGTCCGCCGCGTTACCCGTCTGGATGCTGATCCTGCCGCTATTTGTACTGGGCATGGCGATGTCGACGCAGTTCACGTCAATGAACACCATCACCCTTGCGGATTTGACCGACGAAAACGCCAGCAGCGGCAACAGCGTGCTGGCGGTAACACAGCAGTTGTCCATCAGTCTGGGTGTGGCCGTGAGCGCGGCGGTACTGCGGTTTTATGAAGGTTTCGACAGCGCAAACACCGTCGAGCAGTTCCACTATACCTTTATCACCATGGGCGCACTCACCGTCGTTTCAGCGCTGGTCTTTATGCTGTTAAAACCGAAAGATGGCCGTAACCTGATTAAAGAACGCCATAAGGCGAAAGCTAAACCGAACCCCGTTCCATCAGAACAGGAGTAAGCTGCAGGCGTTGCTGCTGCAGCGTGGGCTGAGCCATTCGGTGGATCAACACATCGATGGCCAGCTCGCCCAGCTCATCTTTTGGCTGATGAATGGTGGTGAGCGGCGGCGTCATATAGCTGGCCAGCTCGATATCATCGTAGCCGATTACCGCCATATCGTGGGGAACACGCAAACCGGCCTGATATAACGCCTGATAGGCGCCAAACGCCATGGCATCGTTGCCGATAAAAACAGCCTGCGGACGCTGCGGCTGCGCCAGCAGTGTTTGCATCGCTTCAAAACCACCGTGAAACTCAAAATCACCAGTAATTCGGTAACCTTCCGGCACTGAAAGTCCTGCCCGCGCCATTGCGGCGAGATACCCTTCCAGACGCAAACGCGCCGGGGTTTTGTCCAGCGGGCCGGTAATACAGGCGATGCGGGTATAGCCTTTATCGATCAGATACTGAGTGGCCATATCGCCCCCCAGCAGGGAGTTATCCTGAATAAGGTCGCTGGTACCGTCGAACGGCGCCCAGTCCATCATCACTGTGGGAATCGAAGGATAGCGCTGGATGATCTCTTTCGACGGCTGGTGCGTTTCGGTACAAAGCAGCAGTAGCCCGTCGACGCGTTTTTGCATCAGCGTTTCCAGGTTACGATTCATGCGCTGCTCGTCACCTTCGGTATTGCACAGCACCAGGCTGTAGCCACGCTCGAAGCAGCTGCGCTCCACGCCGCGAACCAGTTCTGAATAAAAGGGGTTGGTACTCGCGGTGATCAGCATACCGATGGTGCGCGTCTGGTTGAGCTTAAGGCTGCGCGCCAGCGCAGACGGCGCATAGTTGAGATCTTTTACCGCCGCTTCGACTTTCTCCCGAATCGCCTCGCTGACGAAGCGATCGTTGTTTATAACGTGAGAGACCGTCGAGGTAGAAACGCCCGCCATGCGGGCGACATCTTTCATTGTGGCCAAGCGTTACCCCTGCTGACTTAAGAATTCATCGATCTCTTTACGCCACGGAACGGAAGGCTGGGCGCCCTTGCGCGTCACCGCAATCGCGGCGGCAGCGTGTGCGAAGCGGATAGCATCATCCATTCTCATACCTTCCAGCAGCGCGGTCACCAGTGCACCATTGAAGGTGTCTCCCGCTGCAATGGTATCAATCGCCTTCACCTTAAAGCCCGGCACGCGACGGCCTTCGCCATTGACGCTTGCCCACACCCCACGGCTACCCAGGGTGATGATCACTGTTCCGATGCCTTTGTCGTGCAGCGCACGCGCGGCTCGCGCGGCATCATCATCGTTTTCAACGCGAATGCCCGTCAGCTTTTCGGCTTCGGTTTCGTTCGGCGTGATGATGTCCACCAGCGCCAGCAGCTCGTCAGATAATACACGGGCAGGGGCCGGATTAAGTACGACAGTGGTATGATTTTCATGCGCAATTTTGGCGGCGGCCAGCACGCTTTCAACCGGCGACTCCAGCTGCATCAGCAGGGCTTCCGCTCCGCCGATGAGTGCACGTTGCGCTTCTACGCGTTCCGTCGTCAGCGCCGCGTTAGCGCCAGCATGAATACCGATGACATTCTCACCTTCTGCGTTGACGAAAATCAGCGCCACGCCGGTAGATTCCCCTGCAACAACGCTGACCGGTGCGATATCGATATTGTCGCTCGCCAGCTGCTTGCGTACGCGCTCACCGGTATCGTCATCACCCGTGCAGGCGATAAACGCAATATTTGCCCCGCTGCGACCGGCAGCAACGGCCTGGTTTGCACCTTTACCGCCAAATGCCACCTGATACTGGTTACCCGTGACGGTTTCGCCCGGTGTCGGGAACGATTCAAGGTTAAGAATGTGATCGGCATTGATACTGCCAAGGACGACGAGGTTACCTGCGGTTTTCATGGTTGGATTGTCCATCAGAGAGCGCCACCGGTGTTACCCGGTGGCGTATGCCACACTTTTCTTTATTGGTGTCCCTCAGGCCGTCGTGACGGCCTGATTCGCCTTTACTGCTTGATGACCAGCTTCAGGTCAACCGGGTATTTGGCCTGAACTTTTTCGCCCTTCAGCACTTTGTCGGCAGTTTCAACGCCAGTGGCGCCAATCTGCTCAGGCAGTTGAGCGATGGTCGCAGCCAGTTTGCCATCGTTTACTGCTTTTTCACCATCCGGCGTGCCGTCAAATCCGACAACCATCACATCAGATTTACCAGCGGTCTGCAGGGCACGCAGCGCGCCCAGCGCCATTTCGTCGTTCTGCGCGAATACCGCCTGCACGTCAGGGTGCGCGGTCAGCAGGTTCTGCATAACGTTCAGACCCTTAGTACGGTCGAAGTCTGCCGGCTGGCTCGCCAGTACGTTGAATTTATGCGCTGCAACCGCCTGCTGGAAGCCTTCGCCACGCTCGCGGGCGGCAGACGTACCGGCAATCCCCTGCAGTTCGATGACTTTCGCGCCTTCGCCGGCTTTCTTCGCGATGTAATCACCGGCGATTTTGCCGCCCAGCACGTTATCAGACGCAATATGGCTCACCACTTCGCCTTTGGTTGCCTGACGGTCCAGGGTGATTACCGGGATCTTCGCCTGGTTTGCCATCTTCACGGCGTTGCCTACGGCATCAGAATCGGTTGGGTTGATCAGCAGAATTTTGGTGCCGCGAACGGTTAAGTCCTGAACGTTAGCCAGCTCTTTCGCCGGGTTGTTCTGTGAATCCAGAACCACCAGGTTGTAGCCCAGTTTGTCCGCTTCTTTCTGCGCGCCATCCTTCAGAGAGACGAAGAACGGGTTGTTCAGGGTAGAGACAACCAGCGCGATGGTGTCTTTCGCCATGGCGTTAGCACTTACGGTTGCGCTCAGCGCGACAGCAGAAACCAGGGTAGCCAGTTTTTTCATGTTCATATCTAAGATGTCCTGTAGTGTCGTCAGTTACTGTTTTTTGTTGTCTACCAGTACCGCCAGCAAAATCACCACTGCCTTAACGATCATCTGGTAATAGGAGGAAACACCTAACAAATTCAAACCATTATTCAGGAAACCGAGGATCAGTGCGCCGATCAATGTCCCAACAATGCGACCTTTACCGCCCGCAAGACTCGTACCGCCCAGAACCACTGCCGCAATGGCATCCAGCTCATACCCCGTACCCGCCGTTGGCTGCGCGGAGGAGAGGCGCGCCACTTCGATAATGCCTGCCAGTGACGCCAGCAGACCGCACAGGGAGTAAACGATAATTTTGACTTTATTAACGCTGATACCGGACAGGCGCGTTGCCGCTTCGTTACCGCCCAGCGCATAGATATAACGGCCCAGACGAGTGTGATGCAGCATGTACCACGCCGCCAGGAAGACGATAGCCATGATCCATACCGGGGTCGGGACACCCAGCGGGCGACCGATACCGAACCAGCCAAACAGATCGGCGTTATCGGTAAAGCCGGTATTGACCGGGCTGCCGTTGGTATAAACCATGGTCACCCCGCGCAGCAGCAGCATCATCACCAGCGTGGCGATGAACGCCTGAACGCGGCCTTTTGCCACAATCACGCCGGTGACGGCGCCTATCGCCGCACCTGCCGCCAGGGCAGCGGCCACGGCCACCAGCGCGTTGACTTCAATGCCGACAATCGAAGCGGCGATCGCGCCGGTGAGCGCCAGCAGGGAACCGACGGACAGATCGATACCTGAGGTCAGAATCACCAGCGTCATGCCGACCGCCATAATGGCGTTCACCGAGGTCTGCTGCAGAATATTGAACAGGTTATTAACGGTGAAGAAATTCGGGCTCATGGTCGACACAATCGCGATCAGCACCAGCAGGGCAATCAGCGATTTTTGTTCCATCAGCCATGCCTTTGTGAAATAGCGGCGACCAGAAACAGCCTGGGTAGTCATCTTCTTACTCCTGATTCACGCGATTAAGCTTGCCCACAGCGGCAGCCATCAGAACTTCCTGGGTGGCCTGCTCGCGAGTGAATTCACCGCCGAGATGCCCTTCATGCATGACGATAATGCGATCGCTCATGCCTAATACTTCTGGCATCTCGGAAGAGACCAGAATGATGCTCAGACCGTCGGCCTTAAACTGGTTAATCAGCTGATAGATCTCTTTCTTCGCCCCCACGTCTACGCCGCGGGTTGGCTCGTCGAGGATCAACACTTTCGGACGCGTCATCAGCCCGCGCGCAATCGCCACTTTCTGCTGATTCCCGCCGGACAACAGGCCAATCGCCTGCTCCATCGACGGGGTTTTGACGTTAAAGAGGCGGATAAAATCGCTCACCGCCTGCTGTTCATCTTTATGCTTCAGGCTGCCGCCGCTGTGGCTGAAATAGCGCAGCGCGGTCAGGGACATGTTCTCTTTTACCGACATCCCCAGCACCAGGCCGTCGCGTTTGCGGTCTTCGGAGATATAGACGATGCCGTTCGCCAGACCATCCTGCGGAGAGCGGGTGACCACTTCATGACCGTCAAGGGTGACATAACCGCTGGTGCGCGGCAGTGCGCCGTACAACACTTTCATCAGCTCGGTACGTCCCGCCCCCATCAGGCCCGCCACGCCCAGGATCTCGCCCTGGCGCAGGGTAAAGGTCACGTCGTTCACACCCGGGCCGCAGAGGTTGTCTACCTTCAGGCGGATCTCACCCGGCGCTTTATCCAGATGCGGATACTGATCTTCGAGCTTACGTCCCACCATCATTTCGATGAGCGTATCTTCGGTCAGCGTCGCCACTTCGCGCTCGGCAATAAACTGCCCGTCGCGGAAAACGGTGACGTCATCGCAGATTTCGAAGATCTCTTTCATACGGTGAGAGATATAGACAATCCCGCGCCCCTGCGATTTCAGCTCGCGGATAACGCGGAACAGGGATTCGGTTTCGGTATCGGTCAGGGCGTCGGTCGGTTCATCCATAATGATGACCTTCGACTCAAAGCTCAGCACCTTCGCGATTTCCACCATCTGCTGATCGCCAATGGAGAGATCGCCCACCAGGCGGTCGCTCTTAAAGCGCAGGTTCAGCTTCGCCAGCAGCTTGTCCGCTTCGGCATACATGGTTTTCCAGTCGATCTTACCGAAGCGGTTCACGAACTCGCGGCCGAGGAAGATATTTTCCGCAATGGTGAGCTGCGGGATGAGGTTCAGCTCCTGGTGAATAATACCGATGCCCGCTTCCTGAGAGGATTTCGGGCCATTGAAGGTGGTCTCTTTACCCAACCAAAGGAGCGAACCGGCATCGCGTTGATAGATACCGGTCAGCACCTTCATCATGGTGGATTTACCGGCGCCGTTTTCGCCCACCAGCGCCATGACGCGCCCGGGGTAGACGTTCAGCGCCGCGCCGGAGAGAGCTTTTACGCCCGGGAACGACTTATCGATCCCTTTAAGTTGCAGTAATGCGTCCATGATGGCCTCAGAAGGTGACGCCAGCACAGAGAATGATATTCGCATACGGGGAACACTCCCCGCTGCGAATCACCGCCTGACTGTCTGCGGTTTGTTGTTTGAATTGTTCGTGCGTTGTGTAACGAATTTCTATGGTATTTCCCTGGTGTTGTTGCAGCTGCTCAAGGTGGCTGAGCAACGTTTCGTGGAGTTGCGGATTATGTTGTTTGATTTCCGCCGCGAGAATGACCGCCTCAACCTGCATCTCCGCGGTCACCACGTCCAGTACCTGCATAAACGAAGGTACGCCCTGCGTTAACGCCATATCGATACGGGTTGTGCTGCGCGGAACCGGTAAGCCTGCATCGCAAACCACCAGCGTATCGGTATGCCCAAGACGGGAAATAACCGATGAGATTTCTGAGTTGAGTACAGTGCCTTTCTTCATTTTCTTGCTCCACTAGCGAAACGTTTCGCTAAAAGTAGTGTAGCCCCAGAAATGTTCAGAAAACCATCATGACGTAACAGATTTGTGATCGACGTCGAAACGTTTCGCTAAGTGAAATGGCGTGGAGGTAAATGCAAAACGGTAACCCCCTGGTTACCGTTTTTTATGTTTGCGCCCTCTCCCTGTGGGAGAGGCCGGGGTGAGGGCATCAGGCCGCACAAAGACTTAAATCTCGACCTGCGTTCCCAGCTCAATCACGCGGTTAGGCGGGATCTCAAACTGGTCAGGCGCACGCAGGGCATTACGCTGCAGGATGAGGTATAGCTTGCCGCGCAGGCGCAGATACCACGGGCGCTTGCCGATAATCAGCGACTCGTGCGACATAAAGAACGACGTCTCCATCATCCGGCAGCTCAGCCCTTCCAGGCCGCAGCGGTGGAACACCTCTTCCACGTTTGGCGTTTCACGCCAGCCGTAGCTTGCCACCACGCGCCAGAAGGTCGGCGACAGTTGCTCTATTTGCACACGACGCACATTGTGAACATACGGCGCATCTTCGGTGCGCAGCGTCAGCAGGATCACGCGCTCGTGCAGCACTTTGTTGTGCTTGAGGTTATGCATCAGCGCGAACGGAATGACATTCAGCGCGCGAGACATGTATACCGCTGTACCCGGAACGCGTACCGGCGGAGATTTCTCCAGAGAAGCGATCATCGCCTCCAGAGAATTCCCGTGCTCGTGCATGCGGCGCAGCAGGCGGAAACGCTCGCTTTTCCAGGTGGTCATGACAATGAACATCACCAGACCCAGCGTCAGCGGCAGCCAGCCACCGGAGACAATCTTGTCGAGGTTCGCAGAGAACAGCGGCACGTCGATACACAGGAAGCCCACCAGAATCATCGCCACGAGGAATTTATTCCAGTGCCAGTTTCGGTAGGCCACCGTGGTGGAGAGAAGCGATGTCAGCACCATCGTACCGGTTACCGCAATACCGTACGCCGCCGCCAGGTTACTGGAGTGCTCGAAGCTGACGATAACAATGACCACAGCGAAATAGAGCAGCCAGTTAATGAACGGGATGTAGATCTGACCCGACTCCATCTCTGAGGTATGGATGATGCGCATCGGTGACAGATAACCCAGACGCACGGCCTGGCGCGTCAGAGAAAACACGCCGGAAATCACCGCCTGAGAGGCAATGACGGTCGCCAGCGTCGCCAGGATCAGCATCGGTACCAGCGCCCAGTCAGGCGCCAGCAGGAAGAACGGGTTCTTGATCGCTTCCGGGTTTTTAAGCAGCAGCGCCCCCTGACCAAAGTAGTTCAGCACCAGCGACGGGAGCACCACAATAAACCATGCCACGCGGATAGGCAGTTTCCCGAAGTGGCCCATATCAGCATACAGCGCTTCCACACCGGTGATGGAGAGCACCACGGCACCCAGCGCCACAAAGGAAACCACTTTGTATTCGAGGAAGAAATGCACGGCCCAGTAGGGGTTCAGCGCCTGCAGCACTTCCGGGTTCGCGATAATGCTGCGCAAACCAAGCGCCGCCAGGATCAGGAACCAGGCCAGCATAATCGGTGCAAACAGTTTGCCCACCAGCCCGGTACCGTGCTTCTGGATCATGAACAGCAGCGTCAGGACAATAATGGCCAGCGGAACCACCCATGAATCAAGTTGTGGAGCGATAATCTCCAGCCCCTCTATGGCCGACAGCACCGAAATAGCGGGCGTGATAACCACCTCTCCGTAGAAGAAACTGCCCCCAATCAGGCCGATAATGACCAGCACTGAGGTCATTCTGGCCGAGGTATTGCGCCCGGCAAGAGACATCAGGGTCAGGATCCCGCCTTCACCTGCGTTATCAGCACGCATAACGAAGGAGAGATACTTAACGGAAACCACCAGGATCAGCAGCCAGAAAATGAGGGACAGGAAGCCAAACACGGCATCGCGTTCAACACCAAAGCCAAACTGGCCGGACAGACATTCACGAAGCGTATAAAGCGGGCTGGTGCCGATATCACCGTAGACAACCCCGATCGCCGCAAGCGTTATTGCGGGTAATGATTGCTTATTATCAGTGCTCATAGACTAGTCTTTTCGTTTAAATAACAAATGTGTTCCTGGTCCCTTGGCCCACAAAAAGCGCACAGTATGCACGATTCATTGCAAAATCGTACCCCTAAATGCAACCGCATTAATGTAGCGCAAAGAAAATTGCGCCGCACTTCAGTCTATTACCAGCCCTGACTGAAACGTCTATACTCGCTTCAATTGGCCGCCACGACGGCGAAAGGATGCAAAACTATTATGGCTCACTCACATTTATTAGCAGAAAGAATTTCCCGCCTCAGCAGCGCGCTGGAGAAAGGCCTTTTCGAGCGTAGCCACGCCATTCGCCTCTGTTTACTGGCGGCGCTGAGCGGTGAAAGCGTGTTTTTGCTGGGACCGCCGGGCATTGCCAAAAGCCTGATTGCCCGCAGGCTAAAATTTGCTTTTCAGAATGCCCGCGCCTTCGAATATCTCATGACCCGGTTTTCCACCCCGGAAGAAGTGTTTGGCCCCCTCTCTATTCAGGCGCTGAAAGATGAAGGGCGCTATGAGCGTTTGACGGCGGGGTATCTGCCTGAGGCTGAGATTGTCTTTCTCGATGAGATCTGGAAAGCGGGACCGGCCATTCTTAACACCCTGCTCACGGCGATAAACGAACGTCGGTTCCGCAACGGCGCCAGTGAAGAGAAAATCCCGATGCGCCTGCTGGTGGCCGCCTCTAACGAACTGCCCGAGGCCGACAGCAGTCTGGAAGCGCTGTATGACCGTATGCTCATCCGCCTGTGGCTGGACAAAGTGCAGGACAAATCAAACTTCCGCTCCATGCTGGTGAGCCAGCAGGATGAGAGTGAAAACCCGGTATCCGCTTCGCTGCAGGTGACGGATGAGGAGTATTACCAGTGGCAGCAGGATATCAGCAAAGTCAAACTGCCTGATGCCGTATTCGAGCTGATCTATCTGCTGCGTCAGCAGCTTGATCTCCTCCCTTCGGCACCCTATGTCTCCGATCGTCGCTGGAAAAAAGCGATCCGCCTCCTGCAGGCCAGCGCCCTGTTTAGCGGCCGCGATGCCGTTGCCCCCATCGATCTGATCCTGCTGAAAGATTGCCTCTGGCACGACGCGGAAGGCATGAATCTGATGCAGCAGCAGCTTGACGTTTTGATGACCGGACACGCCTGGGGGCAGCAGGCGATGCTCAACCAGCTGGGGGCGATTGCCCAGCGGCGCATCCAGCTCCAGCAGCAGCAAAGTGATAAAACCGCGCTGAAAGTGAATCGCCTGGGGGGCATGTTCGCCCGCAAACCGCACTACGAGCTTCCCGCGGATCTGACCGGCGCAACGCTAACGCTGCTGCTCCAGCAGCCGCTCAAACTGCATGATATGCAGGTGGTACACATTACGATTGAGCGCGAGGCGCTGGCGCAGTGGCTGGATAAGGGTGGAGAGATCCGCGGCAAACTCAACGGCATCGGCTTCGCGCAGCCGCTGAATATGGAAGTGGACAGCAGCCAGCATCTGGTGATCCGCGACGTCAGCCTGCAGGGATCGCGTCTGGCGCTGCCGGGCACCGCCTCGGACAGCGTACCGGAAGAGATTAAGCAGCAGCTGGAAGCTCTGGATACGGAATGGCACCAGCAGCACACCCGCTTTAGCGAACAGCAAAAATGCCTCTTTATTCATAGCGACTGGTTAGGTCGCATCGAAGCCAGCCTGCAGGACGTCAGCGCACAGATCAAACAGGCGCGTCAATGCTAACCCTGGACACGCTCAACGTCATGCTGGCCGTCAGCGAGGAGGGGTTGATCGAAGAGGTGGTCATAACACTTCTGGCGTCACCGCAGCTGGCAGCCTTCTTTGAAAAATTTCCGAAGCTCAAAAAGGCGATGACGGACGATCTTCCGCGCTGGCGCGAAAATTTGCGTCAGCGGTTCAGGGAGACCGAAGTTCCGCCTGAGTTAACGGAAGAGGTGGCCTGCTATCAGCAGTGCCAGCGGCTCTCCACGCCGCAGTTTATCGTCCAGCTTCCGCAAACCCTGACGTTGCTCGACAAGGTCCACTCCCCGTTTGCCAGCCAGGCCCGGGGGCTGGTCACGGATAACGCCACTTTTACCCCGGCACTGCACACCCTCTTCTTACAGCGCTGGCGCCTCAGCCTGGTGGTGCAGGCCACGACGCTAAACCAGCAGCTGCTGGATGAAGAGCGCGAACAGCTGCTCAGTGAAGTTCAGGAACGAATGACCCTGAGCGGCCAGTTAGAACAGGTGCTGGTGGAGAATGAAAACGCCGCTGGGCGTCTCTGGGATATGAGCGCAGGCCAGCTCAGGCGCGGGGACTATCAGCTGATCGTCAAGTACGGTGATTTTCTGACGCAGCAGCCCGAGCTGATGAAGCTTGCAGAACAGCTGGGACGCTCAAGAGAGGCAAAGTCGGTTCCAAAGAAAGACGCCCCGATGGAAACCTTCCGCACCCTGGTGCGTGAACCGGCCACCGTACCGGAGCAGGTCGACGGGCTCCAGCAGAGCGATGATATTTTGCGTCTGCTGCCCACGGAGCTGAGCACGCTGGGGATGACCGAGCTGGAGTATGAGTTTTACCGTCGGCTGGTGGAAAAACAGCTTCTCACCTACCGGCTGCACGGCGAAGCCTGGCGCGAGAAAATCAGCCAGCGGCCGGTCGTTCATCAGGATTTTGATGAACAGCCGCGCGGGCCCTTCATCGTTTGCGTGGATACGTCCGGATCGATGGGCGGGTTTAACGAGCAGTGTGCAAAAGCTTTTTGTCTGGCGCTGATGCGCGTGGCGCTCGCCGATCGCCGTCGCTGCTTCATCATGCTGTTCTCCAGCGAAGTCGTGGGCTATGAGCTGACGAACCAGCAGGGGATCGAGCAGGCAATCCGCTTCCTGAGCCAGCGTTTTCGCGGCGGCACGGATCTGGCCAGCTGCTTTCGCAGCATTGTGGAGCGTATGCAGGGCGGCGACTGGTACGACGCCGACGCGGTGGTGATTTCCGATTTTATTGCCCAGCGGCTACCGGATGACGTGGTGAATAAGGTGAAGGAGTTACAGCGGGTGCATCAGCACCGTTTTCATGCGGTGGCGATGTCCGCCCATGGAAAACCCGGCATCATGCGCATCTTCGATCATATCTGGCGCTTTGATACCGGGCTGCGTAGCCGCCTGCTCAGACGCTGGCAGCGTTAATTACAGAAGAGAGCCGACGCTTTCACGTACCTGCTGCGGCCAGACGCCACACTGAACCTGACCGATATGGGGTAATTGCAGCAGCAGCATGGTCAGACGGGACTGGCCGATACCACCGCCAATCGTCTGCGGCATTTCACCGCGCAGCAGCGCCTGGTGCCACTCGAGTTTGAGACGATCTTCATCTCCGGTGACCGCCAGCTGGCGCTTCAGCGCGTCAGCATCCACGCGGATCCCCATAGAAGAAAGCTCGAATGCGTCTTCCAGTACCGGGTTCCAGACCAGAATATCGCCGTTCAGCCCGGCAAACTCGCCCTCACCCGCAGTGCTCCAGTCATCATAATCCGGCGCGCGAACGTCGTGGCGTTTGCCATCAGACAGTTTGCCGCCGATCCCAATCAGAAATACCGCGCCCAGCTCTTTAGCAATCGCACGTTCACGGCCTTTGGCATCCAGATCCGGGAAGCGGGCCAGCAATTCCTGGCTGTGCACAAAGTGGATCGTATCCGGCAGGAACGGTGCCAGACCAAACTCTTTGCTCACGGCCGCTTCGGTCGCTTTGATCCCGGCGTAGATCGCCTCAACGGTGGATTTCAGCGTGCCGACGTGGCGCTCGCCGTCACCCATTACGCGCTCCCAGTCCCACTGGTCAACATAGACAGAGTGAATTGGGGTGAGGCGGTCTTCATCGGGGCGAAGGGCTTTCATGTGCGTGTAGAGCCCTTCGCCCGCGCTGAAGTCGTGTTGCCCCAGGGTTTGACGCTTCCACTTCGCCAGTGAATGAACCACTTCAAACTGGGCGTCTGGCAGTGTTTTCACTTTCACCTGTACCGCTTTTTCGCATCCAGACAAGTTATCCTGGGTCCCGTCACCCACGCGGCTCAGAATCGGCGCCTGGACTTCAATTAGCCCAAGTTTATCTTCCAGCTGGCGGGAAAAATGGGATTTAACGAAACTGATCTGGCGTTGTTTTGCGATGTAAGCGGTTTTCATTATTTATACTCCTGCGTCCTGTTGATATTGATTAAGCAACAGAAATGGCATCACATTCAATAACTCATCAACAAAAAGCCACCTTCACTTTTGATTCGATAAAATTAAACGCTAGAATAGAGTGATTCATTAATCTTCATAAGAAAAAGCTATGGAAAATTATCAGATCGACAATCTCGACCGCGGCATTCTGGAGGCGTTAATGGCCAATGCCCGTACCGCCTACGCCGAACTGGCGAAACAGTTTGGCGTCAGCCCGGGAACCATTCACGTTCGCGTAGAGAAAATGAAGCAGGCGGGGATCATTACCGGCGCACGCATTGACGTCAGTCCTAAACATCTGGGTTACGACGTCTGCTGCTTCATTGGCATCATTCTTAAAAGCGCCAAAGACTATCCTTCCGCCCTGGCGAGACTAAACGCACTGGATGAAGTCACCGAGGCGTATTACACCACCGGGCACTACAGCATCTTTATTAAAGTCATGTGCCGATCCATCGACGCCCTTCAGCAGGTACTTATCAACAAGATCCAAACAATCGATGAAATTCAGTCCACCGAGACCCTGATCTCCCTGCAAAACCCGATCATGCGTACCATCCGCCCGTGATCGGGCAAATTCATTCCCACATTTTCCACAGGTAGATCCCAGCTCGTTCACAGCGTACAATGGCCGTCTCTTTATCCAGGCGAGCGATCAATGGCGGACATTACCCTTATCAGCGGCAGCACCCTTGGTGGTGCGGAATACGTAGCGGAACATCTGGCTGAAAAGCTGGAAGATGCGGGCTTTTCCACGGAAACCCTGCACGGCCCGTTGCTGGAAGATCTCCCGATTGACGGGGTCTGGCTGCTGATCACCTCCACGCACGGCGCGGGCGATCTGCCGGATAACCTGCAACCTTTATATGACGAACTGCTGGAACAGCAGCCCGACCTGTCAAACGTCCGTTTTGGCGCAGTGGGGATCGGCAGTCGCGAATATGACACCTTTTGCGGGGCAATAGAGAAAGTCGAAGCCGCTGTCACCTCCTGCGGAGCAAAACAGCTGGGTGAAACGCTCAAGATCAACATCCTCGATCATGACATTCCGGAGGATCCAGCCGAGATCTGGCTCGCGGAATGGAAAAATTTACTCAAAAACGATTAAAGATCGCGCGATCAGATGTGGATAACTCTGGTTAAAAGCTCGTATTAACCCGTAGTTATCCAAAGAACAACCGTAGCGTTGTTTTTGGCCTGTGCATAAAGTCGCGATCTGATCCCAGCTTATACGGTCCAGGATCACCGATCATTCACAGCAAACGATCCTTTCTAACTGCATGATCTTCTTTATGAGATCGGACTTATCCACACAGGTTCGCGATCCTAATAAGAGATCACAATAGAACAGATCTCTAAATAAAAAGATCTTCTTTTTAATAGCCCAGGATCCCAATGCTTTCTCGAAAGACTAAAGTTGAGTAGAATCCACGGCCCGGGCTTCAATCCATTTTCATACCGCTTTACGCGAGGCAGACCACCATGTTTTATCAGGATCCTTTTGACGTCATCATCATTGGCGGGGGTCACGCAGGCACTGAGGCCGCAATGGCCGCAGCGCGAATGGGTCAGCAGACCCTGCTTTTGACACACAATATCGACACGCTGGGACAAATGTCCTGTAATCCGGCGATTGGCGGCATTGGGAAAGGACACCTGGTAAAAGAAGTGGATGCACTTGGCGGCCTGATGGCGAAAGCGATCGATCAGGCTGGCATCCAGTTTAGGATACTAAACGCGAGTAAAGGCCCCGCTGTCCGTGCGACCCGTGCTCAGGCAGACCGCGTACTTTACCGTCAGGCGGTGCGTACCGCCCTGGAGAACCAGCCGAACCTGATGATCTTCCAGCAGGCGGTTGAAGATCTTATCGTTGAGAACGATCGCGTCGTGGGTGCCGTGACCCAGATGGGCCTCAAATTCCGCGCGAAAGCCGTGGTGCTGACCGTGGGCACATTCCTGGACGGTAAAATTCATATCGGTCTGGATAACTACAGTGGTGGCCGTGCTGGCGATCCGCCGTCTATTCCACTGTCTCGTCGTCTGCGCGAACTGCCGCTGCGCGTTAGCCGCCTGAAAACAGGCACGCCGCCGCGTATTGATGCGCGCACCATTGATTTCAGCGTGCTGGCGCAACAGCACGGTGATAACCCAATGCCGGTCTTCTCGTTCATGGGCAATGCGGCACAGCATCCGCAGCAGGTACCGTGCTACATCACGCATACCAACGAGAAAACCCATGACGTGATCCGCAATAACCTCGATCGTAGCCCCATGTATGCTGGCGTGATCGAAGGGATCGGTCCACGCTACTGTCCGTCGATCGAAGACAAAGTGATGCGCTTTGCCGATCGTAACCAGCACCAGATCTTCCTGGAGCCGGAAGGGCTGACCTCGAACGAAATTTACCCGAACGGCATCTCCACCAGCCTGCCGTTTGATGTGCAGATGCAAATTGTTCGCTCAATGCAGGGGATGGAGAATGCGAAAATCGTTCGCCCCGGCTACGCTATTGAGTACGATTTCTTCGATCCGCGTGACCTGAAGCCAACCCTGGAAAGCAAATTCATCCACGGTCTGTTCTTCGCGGGTCAGATTAACGGCACCACCGGCTACGAAGAAGCGGCTGCACAGGGTCTGCTTGCCGGTTTGAACGCCGCGCGCTTCTCTGCTGAGAAAGAAGGCTGGGCACCAGGCCGTTCTCAGGCGTATCTGGGCGTGCTGGTTGACGATCTCTGCACGCTGGGTACCAAAGAACCGTACCGTATGTTTACCTCTCGCGCGGAATATCGCCTGATGCTGCGTGAAGATAACGCCGACCTGCGTCTGACCGAAATGGGCCGTGAACTCGGTCTGGTCGATGACGAACGCTGGGCGCGCTTCAACGAGAAGCTGGAACGCATTGAACAGGAACGTCAGCGCCTGAAAACCACCTGGGTGAATCCGCAGGCGGAAACTGCTGCCGAAGTAAACGCTCACTTAACAGCGCCGCTGTCGCGCGAGGCCAGCGGGGAAGATCTGCTGCGCCGTCCTGAAGTCACCTACGAGAACCTGGTCAAACTGACCGCGTTCGCGCCGGGCCTGGAAGACGCTGAAGCGGCAGAGCAGGTTGAGATCCAGGTGAAGTACGAAGGTTACATCGCGCGTCAGCAGGATGAGATCGAAAAACAGCAACGCAACGAAAACACGCTGCTGCCGGAAATGCTGGACTACCGCCAGGTGACGGGTCTTTCTAACGAAGTGATCGCCAAGCTGAACGATCACAAACCGGTGTCGATCGGTCAGGCGTCCCGCATCTCGGGGGTTACCCCTGCGGCGATCTCGATCCTGCTGGTCTGGCTGAAAAAGCAAGGTATGTTGCGCCGCAGCGCGTAATTGACATTGCTTTTGGCGGGTGGCGCTTCGCTTACCCGCCCTACTTATTCGTAGGCCCGGTAAGCGGTAGCGCCACCGGGCGAAAAATCTCTAAACAGGTATTCACCGTGCTCAACAAACTCTCTCGTCTGCTGGATCAGGCAGGTATTTCGCTCACCGATCACCAGAAAAATCAGCTGGTGGCCTATGTCGATATGCTGAACAAATGGAACAAAGCGTACAACCTGACGTCTGTTCGCGACCCCAACGAGATGCTCGTCCGCCATATACTCGATAGCATCGTGGTTGCCCCCTGGCTGAAAGGTGAGCGCTTTATCGACGTGGGTACGGGTCCAGGTTTACCGGGCGTTCCGCTGTCGATTGTTCGCCCTGAGAGCCATTTCACGCTGCTGGACAGCCTCGGCAAGCGCGTGCGCTTTTTACGTCAGGTACAGCATGAGCTGAAGCTTGAGAACATTACGCCCGTGCAGAGCAGGGTAGAGGAATTCCCGGCAGAGCCGCCGTTTGACGGGGTTATCAGCCGCGCGTTTGCTTCGCTCAATGACATGGTGAGCTGGTGTAAGCACTTGCCTGCGGAGAACGGCCGCTTTTATGCGCTGAAAGGGCAGTTGCCAGGCGATGAGATTGAACAGCTTCCAGACGGTTTTGCTGTCGAGTCTATTGAGAAATTAGAGATTCCTCAGCTCGAAGGTGAACGTCATCTGGTGATAATTAAGCCAAACAATTTTTAAAAAATTAATAAAAAATGTGGAATTCGTGCTGTTCTTATCATGTTAAAAAACAGCACAACTACCGGGGTTTTATCGGGGGGCTTTTAACCTCTACTTCACTAAGGTTTTTCTTCCGGTTAACGTAGCGCCTATTATTCACCTAGAAGATAGTCATCTATGAAAATATAAGTCTGCTAAAAGTGGAAGGCAGTAACCAGAACGTAATGTTAATTATTTATTAAGAATGTCAATAAAAGGTTTTTATTGTGTACTGGGCTGTTTTGAAAATAGTTGCGACATTTTGTGTTTAATTTCATAAAGATAAATTTTCGCGATTTGCGCCTTTGATAAATACAACCTTATCGCAAATGTGTGTTTTGTGATCTCGTGCACGCTTTATCGACAACGTTTTCGCGCTGTTTGCAGTTTTGGTCGAAGGTTGACGCTTTCAGCGAAAGTTAAAAAATAGCGGTGGGGAAAAATATTTAAACATTTATTCACCTTTTCGCTACTTAATGTTTGAAATCACGGGTGCGCACCGTATAATTTGACCGCTTTTTGATGCTTGACTCTGAGCCTTAAAGGACGTTTTATACGACACGCGGCATACCTCGAAGGGAGCAGGAGTAAAAACGTGATGTCTGTGTCGCTCTTGAGTAGAAACGTTGCTCGTAAGCTTCTGTTCGTTCAGTTTCTGGCTGTGATAGCAAGTGGACTGCTGTTTAGCCTCAAAGACCCCTTCTGGGGCATCTCCGCCGTGTGCGGGGGTTTGGCGGTTGTGCTGCCAAACGTGTTGTTTATGATTTTTGCCTGGCGTCATCAGGCGCATACACCCGCCAAAGGCCGCGTGGCCTGGTCCTTCGCCCTCGGCGAAGTGTGTAAGGTGTTGCTGACCTTTGCTCTACTGGTGATGGCGCTGGCGGTTTTGAAAGTGGTCTTCATGCCGCTGATAGCAACGTGGGTTTTGGTGCTGGTGGTACAAGTTCTGGCTCCAGCTGTAATCAATAACAAAGGGTAAAAGGCATCATGGCTTCAGAAAATATGACGCCGCAGGATTACATAGGTCACCATCTGAATAACCTTCAGCTGGACCTGCGTACATTCTCGCTGGTGGATCCACATAACCCCCCGGCCACCTTCTGGACGATCAACATCGACTCCATGTTCTTCTCGGTGGTTTTGGGTCTTCTGTTCCTGGCCATGTTCCGCGGTGTTGCTAAACGAGCGACCAGCGGTGTACCAGGGAAATTCCAGACCTTCATCGAAATGATCATCGGCTTCGTCCATGGCAGCGTCAAAGACATGTACCATGGTAAGAGCAAGCTGATTGCTCCGCTGGCGCTGACCGTGTTCGTTTGGGTCTTCCTGATGAACCTGATGGACCTGCTGCCAATCGATCTGCTGCCGTTTATCGGCGAGCACATCTTCGGCCTGCCTGCACTGCGTGTTGTACCGTCTGCGGACGTGAACATCACCCTGTCGATGGCGCTGGGCGTGTTTATCCTGATTCTTTTCTACAGCATCAAAATGAAAGGCGTAAGCGGCTTTGTGAAAGAGCTTACCTTGCAGCCGTTCAACCACTGGGCGTTTATTCCGGTCAACCTGATCCTGGAAGGCGTTAGCCTGCTGTCCAAACCTGTTTCACTGGGTCTGCGACTGTTCGGCAACATGTATGCGGGTGAGCTGATTTTCATTCTGATCGCGGGTCTTCTGCCGTGGTGGTCACAGTGGGTTCTGAATGTGCCGTGGGCCATTTTCCACATCCTGATCATTACGCTGCAAGCCTTTATCTTCATGGTTCTGACGATCGTCTATCTGTCGATGGCGTCTGAAGAGCACTGATTTTTTACCAACACTACTACGTTTTAATTGAAACAAACTGGAGACTGTCATGGAAAACCTGAATATGGATCTGCTGTACATGGCTGCCGCTGTGATGATGGGTCTGGCGGCTATCGGTGCTGCGATCGGTATCGGCATCCTCGGGGGCAAATTCCTGGAAGGCGCAGCGCGTCAACCTGATCTGATTCCTCTGCTGCGTACTCAGTTCTTTATCGTTATGGGTCTGGTGGATGCTATCCCAATGATCGCTGTAGGTCTGGGTCTGTACGTGATGTTTGCTGTCGCGTAGTAGTAGTTTTAAAACCCTAAGCCACAGAAATTAAAGAGGTATTGTGCTGTGAACATGAACGCAACAATCCTCGGCCAGGCCATCGCGTTTATTCTCTTTGTCTGGTTCTGCATGAAGTATGTATGGCCGCCTTTAATGGCTGCCATCGAAAAACGTCAGAAAGAAATTGCTGACGGTCTGGCTTCTGCAGAACGCGCTAAGAAAGATTTGGACCTTGCACAGGCCAACGCGACAGACCAGCTGAAAAAAGCGAAAGCGGAAGCTCAGGTAATCATCGAACAGGCTAACAAACGCCGTTCGCAGATCCTGGACGAAGCCAAAGCTGAAGCAGAACAGGAACGTACTAAGATCGTGACACAGGCTCAGGCAGAAATTGATGCTGAGCGTAAACGTGCTCGTGAAGAACTGCGTAAGCAGGTTGCGATTCTGGCTGTTGCTGGCGCCGAGAAGATCATCGAACGTTCCGTGGATGAAGCTGCTAACAGCGACATCGTGGACAAACTTGTCGCTGAACTGTAAGGAGGGAGGGGCTGATGTCTGAATTTGTTACGGTAGCTCGCCCCTACGCCAAAGCAGCTTTTGACTTTGCTGTCGAACACCACAATGTCGATCGCTGGCAGGATATGCTGGCGTTTGCCGCTGAGGTGACGAAAAACGAACAAATGGCTGAGTTGCTTTCCGGTGCGTTAGCACCTGAAACTCTCGCCGCGTCGTTTATCGCCGTGTGCGGAGAGCAACTGGATGCCAACGGCCAGAACCTGATTAAGGTGATGGCAGAAAATGGTCGTCTCCGTGTGCTCCCGGATGTTCTCGAGCAGTTTGAGCACTTACGTGCCCTTAGTGAAGCAACCGCTGAAGTTGAAGTAACTTCTGCGACTGAACTGAGTAACGAACAGCTTGCGAAAATCACCGCCGCGATGGAAAAACGTCTGTCACGCAAAGTTAAGCTGAATTGCAAAATCGATAAGTCTGTAATGGCAGGCGTAATCATCCGCTCGGGTGATATGGTCATTGATGGCAGCGTACGCGGCCGTCTTGAACGCCTTGCAGACGTCTTGCAGTCTTAAGGGGACTGGAGCATGCAACTGAATTCCACCGAAATCAGCGAACTGATCAAGCAGCGCATTGCTCAGTTCAGTGTTGTGAGTGAAGCTCACAACGAAGGTACTATTGTTTCTGTAAGTGACGGTGTTATCCGCATCCACGGCCTGGCCGATTGTATGCAGGGTGAAATGATTTCCCTGCCGGGTAACCGTTACGCTATCGCACTGAACCTGGAGCGCGACTCCGTTGGTGCAGTTGTGATGGGTCCATACGCTGACCTCGCCGAAGGCATGAAGGTTAAGTGTACTGGCCGTATTCTGGAAGTACCGGTTGGCCGTGGCCTGCTGGGTCGCGTTGTTAACACCCTGGGTGCGCCAATCGACGGTAAAGGTCCGGTTGAGCACGATGGCTTCTCCCCAATCGAAGTTATCGCACCAGGCGTTATCGACCGTCAGTCCGTAGATCAGCCTGTTCAGACAGGTTATAAGTCCGTTGATGCCATGATTCCAATCGGTCGTGGTCAGCGTGAACTGATCATCGGTGACCGTCAGACCGGTAAAACCGCGATGGCTATCGACGCCATCATCAACCAGCGTGACTCCGGCATCAAATGCGTGTACGTGGCCATCGGCCAGAAAGCGTCCACCATTTCTAACGTGGTTCGTAAACTGGAAGAACACGGCGCACTGTCTAACACCATCGTTGTGGTAGCAACTGCGTCTGAATCCGCTGCACTGCAATACCTGGCGCCATACGCCGGTTGCGCAATGGGCGAATACTTCCGTGACCGCGGTGAAGATGCACTGATCGTATACGATGACCTGTCTAAACAGGCTGTTGCTTATCGTCAGGTTTCCCTGCTGCTCCGTCGTCCACCTGGACGTGAAGCGTTCCCTGGCGACGTATTCTACCTCCACTCTCGTCTGCTGGAGCGTGCTTCCCGCGTTAACGCGGAATACGTCGAGAACTTCACCAAAGGTGAAGTGAAGGGTAAAACGGGCTCTCTGACCGCTCTGCCGATCATTGAAACCCAGGCGGGTGACGTTTCTGCGTTCGTTCCGACCAACGTAATCTCCATTACCGATGGTCAGATCTTCCTGGAAACCAACCTGTTTAACTCCGGTATTCGTCCGGCAGTTAACCCGGGTATCTCCGTATCCCGTGTTGGTGGTGCTGCTCAGACCAAGATCATCAAGAAACTGTCCGGTGGTATCCGTACCGCACTGGCACAGTATCGTGAACTGGCTGCGTTCTCTCAGTTCGCATCCGATCTGGACGAAGCAACCCGTAAACAGCTGAGCCACGGTCAGAAAGTGACCGAGCTGCTGAAGCAGAAACAGTATGCACCAATGTCTGTTGCTCAGCAGGGCCTGGTTCTGTTCGCGGCTGAACGCGGTTACCTCGAAGATGTGGAACTGGCGAAAATCGGTAGCTTCGAAGCCGCTCTGCTGGCTTACGTCGACCGTGATCACGCTCCGCTGATGCAAGAGATCAACCAGACCGGTGGCTATAACGACGAAATCGAAGGCAAGCTGAAAGCTATCCTCGATTCCTTCAAAGCAACCCAATCCTGGTAATCGTCCGGCGGCTTGTCTCAGGACAAGCCGCCTGGCATTGAGGAGAAGCTCATGGCCGGCGCAAAAGAGATACGTAGTAAGATCGCAAGCGTCCAGAACACGCAAAAGATCACTAAAGCGATGGAGATGGTCGCCGCTTCCAAAATGCGTAAATCGCAGGATCGCATGGCGGCCAGCCGTCCTTATGCAGAAACCATGCGCAAAGTGATTGGTCACCTTGCAAACGGTAATCTGGAATATAAGCACCCTTACCTGGAAGAACGCGACGTTAAGCGCGTGGGCTACCTGGTGGTGTCGACCGACCGTGGTCTGTGTGGCGGCTTGAACATTAACCTGTTCAAAAAACTGCTGGCGGATATGAAAGCATGGTCTGAAAAAGGCGTTCAGTGCGATATCGCAATGATCGGCTCTAAAGGCGTCTCTTTCTTTAACTCCGTTGGTGGCAACATTGTCGCTCAGGTGACCGGTATGGGTGATAACCCGTCCCTGTCCGAACTGATCGGCCCGGTTAAAGTGATGTTGCAGGCTTATGATGAAGGCCGTCTGGACAGACTGTACGTTGTCAGCAACAAATTCATTAACACCATGTCTCAGGTTCCAACGCTCACGCAGATGCTGCCGTTACCGGCATCAGAAGATGGCGAGCTGAAGCAAAAAACCTGGGATTACCTGTATGAACCCGATCCGAAACCGCTGCTGGATACCCTGCTGCGTCGTTACGTTGAATCTCAGGTTTATCAGGGCGTTGTAGAAAACCTGGCCAGCGAGCAGGCCGCACGAATGGTGGCGATGAAAGCCGCGACCGATAATGGCGGCAGCCTGATTAAAGAGCTGCAGTTGGTTTACAACAAAGCTCGTCAGGCCAGCATTACTCAGGAACTCACCGAGATCGTCTCGGGGGCCGCCGCGGTTTAACCAGGTTTACGAATTACGTAGAGGATTCAAGATGGCTACTGGAAAGATTGTCCAGGTAATCGGCGCCGTGGTGGACGTCGAGTTCCCTCAGGACGCCGTACCACGCGTGTACGACGCGCTTGAGGTACAGAATGGTAACGAGAGCCTGGTGCTGGAAGTTCAGCAGCAGCTCGGCGGCGGTATCGTGCGTACCATCGCGATGGGTTCTTCCGACGGTCTGCGTCGTGGTCTGGAAGTAAAAGACCTTGAGCACCCGATCGAAGTCCCGGTAGGTAAAGCAACACTGGGTCGTATCATGAACGTATTGGGTCAGCCAATCGACATGAAAGGCGACATCGGTGAAGAAGAGCGTTGGGCTATCCACCGCGCGGCACCTTCCTACGAAGAGCTGTCCAGCTCTCAGGAACTGCTGGAAACCGGTATCAAAGTTATCGACCTGATGTGTCCGTTCGCGAAGGGCGGTAAAGTCGGTCTGTTCGGTGGTGCGGGCGTAGGTAAAACCGTAAACATGATGGAGCTGATCCGTAACATCGCGATCGAGCACTCCGGTTACTCTGTGTTTGCGGGCGTAGGTGAACGTACTCGTGAGGGTAACGACTTCTACCACGAAATGACCGACTCCAACGTTCTGGACAAAGTATCCCTGGTTTACGGCCAGATGAACGAGCCACCAGGAAACCGTCTGCGCGTTGCGCTGACCGGTCTGACTATGGCTGAGAAATTCCGTGACGAAGGCCGTGACGTTCTGCTGTTCGTTGATAACATCTATCGTTACACCCTGGCCGGTACGGAAGTATCTGCACTGCTGGGGCGTATGCCTTCAGCGGTAGGTTATCAGCCTACGCTGGCGGAAGAGATGGGTGTTCTTCAGGAACGTATCACCTCTACCAAAACCGGTTCTATCACCTCCGTTCAGGCGGTATACGTACCTGCGGATGACTTGACTGACCCATCACCAGCCACCACCTTTGCGCACTTAGATGCAACCGTGGTACTGAGCCGTCAGATCGCGTCTCTGGGTATCTACCCGGCCGTTGACCCGCTGGACTCCACCAGCCGTCAGCTGGATCCACTGGTTGTTGGTCAGGAACACTACGACACCGCGCGTGGCGTACAGTCCCTGCTGCAGCGTTACCAGGAACTGAAAGACATCATCGCCATCCTGGGTATGGATGAACTGTCTGAAGAAGACAAACTGGTGGTAGCACGTGCGCGTAAGATCCAGCGCTTCCTGTCCCAGCCATTCTTCGTTGCGGAAGTATTCACCGGTTCTCCGGGTAAATACGTTTCCCTGAAAGACACCATCCGTGGCTTTAAAGGCATCATGGAAGGCGAATACGATCACCTGCCGGAGCAGGCGTTCTACATGGTTGGTTCCATCGACGAAGCCGTGGAAAAAGCCAAAAAACTTTAACGCCTTAATCGGAGGGTGATATGGCAATGACTTACCACCTGGACGTCGTCAGCGCAGAGCAACAAATGTTCTCTGGTCTGGTCGAGAAAATCCAGGTAACGGGTAGTGAAGGTGAACTGGGTATCTTCCCGGGTCACGCACCGCTGCTCACCGCCATTAAGCCTGGTATGATCCGCATCGTTAAACAGTTCGGTCACGAAGAGTTTATCTATCTGTCCGGCGGCATTCTTGAAGTGCAGCCAGGCAGTGTGACCGTTCTGGCCGATACCGCTATCCGTGGCCAGGATCTCGACGAAGCGCGAGCCCTGGAATCGAAGCGTAAGGCTGAAGAGCACATTAGCAGCTCTCATGGTGACGTGGATTACGCTCAGGCGTCTGCGGAGCTGGCCAAAGCGATCGCGAAACTGCGCGTTATCGAGTTGACCAAAAAAGCGATGTAACACCGGCTTGAAAAGCACAAAAGCCAGTCTGGATACCAGGCTGGCTTTTTTTTCGGCCTTAATTCATGATGAAAAAGATGTAGAATTTTAAGCATCAAACGTTTTTACTTCTCACTCAAACTACCGTCAGGATGCGTATGTCAAACAGTGCGATGAGCGTGGTGATCCTTGCCGCAGGCAAAGGGACCCGCATGTATTCCGATCTGCCTAAGGTGCTCCACACGCTTGCAGGAAAGCCAATGGTGCAGCATGTCATTGATGCAGCGAATGAACTGGGTGCGAGTCAGGTCCACCTGGTCTACGGCCACGGTGGCGATCTGCTTAAAAAGACGCTGAGCGATGACAAGCTCAACTGGGTGCTTCAGGCCGAACAGTTGGGTACAGGCCATGCGATGCAGCAGGCAGCGCCCTTCTTTGCGGATGACGAAGACATTTTGATGCTCTACGGCGATGTCCCGCTGATCTCCGTTGAAACACTGACTCGCCTGCGTGCAGCCAAACCGCAGGGCGGCATCGGTTTGTTGACCGTCGTGCTGGACGATCCGAGCGGTTATGGCCGCATCACCCGTGAAAACGGTAACGTCACGGGTATTGTTGAGCATAAAGATGCCAGCGACGAACAGCGCAAGATTCAGGAGATCAACACCGGTATCCTGATTGCCAATGGCGCGGATATGAAGCGCTGGCTGTCCAAACTCAACAACAACAACGCGCAGGGTGAATACTACATCACCGACATCATTGCGATGGCGTACCACGAAGGGCGTGAAATTGCCGCCGTTCATCCGGCGCGCATCAGCGAAACGGACGGTGTGAACAACCGCCTGCAGCTTTCTCGTCTTGAGCGTATTTATCAGTCCGAGCAGGCTGAAAAACTGCTGCTGGCGGGCGTGATGCTGCGCGATCCGGCGCGTTTCGATCTGCGTGGTTCGTTATCTCACGGGCGTGACGTTGAGATTGATACTAACGTTATCCTCGAGGGTAACGTGACGCTGGGCAACCGCGTCAAAATTGGCACCGGCTGCGTGATTAAAAACAGCGTCATCGGTGACGACTGCGAAATCAGCCCGTTCAGCGTGGTGGAAGATGCCCGTCTGGATGCCGCCTGTACCATCGGCCCGTTTGCACGTCTGCGCCCGGGCGCTGAGCTGCTGGAAGGCGCTCACGTGGGTAACTTCGTGGAAATGAAAAAAGCGCGTTTGGGTAAAGGCTCGAAAGCCGGTCATCTGACCTATCTGGGCGACGCGGAAATTGGCGATAACGTGAATATTGGTGCAGGGACGATTACCTGTAACTATGACGGCGCGAATAAGTTTAAAACCATCATCGGTGATGACGTGTTCGTTGGCTCCGATACGCAGCTGGTGGCGCCTGTTACCGTGGGTAACGGGGTGACCATTGCCGCCGGAACAACCGTCACGCGCGATGTGGCCGAGAACGCGCTGGTGTTAAGCCGCGTTCCGCAGGTCAGCAAGCAGGGCTGGAAACGCCCGGTGAAGAAAAAGTAACGGATTTACCCCTCACCCTAACCCTCTCCCCACAGGGGAGAGGGGATCGTTCGGTGCGGTGTTTTTCTCCCTCGCCCCTTTGGGGAGAGGGCCGGGGTGAGGGGATAATATAATCCTCCCCCCACAAGCAGTACCCATAAAAATAACCCCACTCTCTACAAGGCTCGGGGCGCCCGGAAAGGGCAAATACAGGTCAGCGACAACGCAGGCATAATGCCTAAATTCGGAATCTAAAATTATGTGTGGAATTGTTGGCGCAGTTGCGCAGCGTGATATTGCTGAAATCCTTCTCGAAGGTTTACGTCGTCTGGAATACCGTGGTTACGACTCAGCCGGTCTGGCTGTCGTCGATGCAGAAGGCCATATGACCCGTCTGCGTCGTCTCGGAAAAGTGCAGATGCTGGCCCAGGCTGCGGAAGAACATCCGCTGCACGGTGGTACCGGTATTGCGCACACCCGCTGGGCGACGCACGGTGAACCGTCTGAAGGTAACGCGCACCCGCATGTGTCTGAACACATCGTGGTCGTGCACAACGGCATTATCGAAAACCACGAACCGCTGCGCGAAGAACTGAAAGCGCGCGGCTACACCTTCGTCTCTGAAACTGACACCGAAGTGATTGCTCACCTGGTGCACTGGGAGCTTGAGCAGGGCGGCACACTGCGTGATGCGGTGCTGCGTGCTATCCCTCAGCTGCGCGGTGCGTACGGTACGGTGATCATGGATTCCCGCGACCCGTCCACGCTGCTGGCCGCGCGTTCCGGTAGCCCGATGGTTATCGGTCTGGGCATGGGCGAAAACTTCATCGCTTCTGACCAGCTGGCGCTCCTGCCGGTTACCCGTCGCTTTATCTTCCTCGAAGAGGGTGATATCGCGGAAGTGACTCGCCGCAGCGTGACCGTGTTCGATACCAAAGGCGAGCAGGTGAAACGTCAGGAGATCGAATCGAATCTGCAGTACGACGCGGGCGATAAAGGCGCTTACCGTCACTACATGCAGAAAGAGATTTACGAGCAGCCAAACGCCATCAAAAACACCCTGACCGGGCGCATCAGCCACGGTGAAGTGGATCTGAGCGAGCTGGGCGCAAACGCGAACGAACTGCTCAGCAAGGTTGAGCACATTCAGATCGTGGCCTGCGGCACCTCCTACAACTCCGGTATGGTTTCTCGCTACTGGTTTGAATCCCTGGCGGGCGTGCCGTGCGATGTGGAAATCGCGTCTGAATTCCGCTATCGCAAATCTGCGGTGCGTCGTAACAGCCTGATGATCACCCTTTCCCAGTCTGGCGAAACGGCGGACACGCTGGCCGCGCTGCGTCTCTCTAAAGAGCTGGGTTACCTGGGCTCGCTGGCCATCTGTAACGTTCCTGGCTCTTCTCTGGTGCGTGAATCCGATCTGGCGCTGATGACCAAAGCAGGCACCGAAATCGGCGTGGCCTCCACCAAAGCGTTTACCACGCAGCTGACCGTTCTGCTGATGCTGGTGGCGAAGCTGGCGCGTCTGAAAGGCGAAGATGCTTCCGTTGAGCACGACATCGTTCACGGCCTGCAGGCGCTGCCGAGCCGCATTGAGCAGATGCTGTCTCAGGACAAACGCATTGAAGCGCTGGCGGAAGACTTCTCTGATAAACATCACGCCCTGTTCCTGGGTCGTGGCGATCAGTATCCGATTGCGCTGGAAGGCGCGCTGAAGCTGAAAGAGATCTCCTACATTCACGCTGAAGCCTATGCGGCAGGCGAGCTGAAACACGGCCCGCTGGCGCTGATTGACGCGGATATGCCGGTCATCGTTGTGGCACCAAACAACGAACTGCTGGAAAAACTGAAATCTAACATCGAAGAAGTCCGCGCCCGCGGTGGTGTCCTGTACGTCTTCGCCGACAAAGATGCCGGTTTTGTCAGCAATGACAACATGCACATCATCGAGATGCCGCATGTGGAAGAGGTGATTGCACCCATCTTCTACACCGTTCCGCTGCAGCTGCTGGCCTATCACGTTGCGCTGATCAAAGGCACCGACGTCGACCAGCCGCGTAACCTGGCGAAATCGGTTACCGTAGAATAATCCCTTCAGGCTCCACCTTCGGGTGGAGCTTTTTTATCCTGCCTGGTTTGTTTTTCATCAATCCTTTCTCATTTTTAATAATGACAATTTGTCATCTTCAGCTACTTTTTTCAGTGTCACATAAAGAAAATATTTCTGAAAACGTCTTGTCATAAATGTGGCTAAAGCATTGAAAAATAAGCTTTATTTTACTGTTTTTTAAGTGAAGTTTTCATTGTCATAAAACTGTCATAATTCGTACATTTATCTGTCACCTGTTTGTCCTATTTTGCTCATCGTAGCCACTAAACAACGATTTACGAAAATCTTGCAGGAGACATTATGAAAGTTATGCGTACCACTGTCGCAACTGTTGTCGCCGCGACCTTATCTCTGAGCGCGTTCTCTGTATTTGCAGAAGCAAGCCTGACTGGCGCTGGTGCAACCTTCCCTGCGCCGGTGTATGCCAAATGGGCGGATACCTACCAGAAAGAAACCGGTAACAAGGTTAACTATCAGGGTATCGGCTCCTCCGGTGGCGTTAAACAAATTACCGCGAACACGGTTGATTTCGGCGCGTCTGACGCTCCGCTGTCTGATGACAAACTGGCTCAGGAAGGCCTGTTCCAGTTCCCGACCGTGATCGGTGGCGTAGTCCTGGCCATCAACCTGCCGGGCGTGAAGTCGGGCGAGCTGGTGCTGGACGGCAAAACCCTGGGTGACATCTACCTGGGCAAAATCAAAAAATGGGATGACGAAGCGATCGCTAAACTCAACCCAGGCCTGAAGCTGCCTTCTCAGAACATCGCCGTGGTTCGCCGCGCGGATGGTTCTGGTACCTCTTTCGTGTTCACCAGCTACCTGGCAAAAGTGAACGAAGAGTGGAAATCTAAAGTCGGCTCCGGCTCTACCGTTAACTGGCCAACCGGTCTGGGCGGTAAAGGTAACGACGGTATCGCTGCGTTCGTACAGCGTCTGCCTGGCTCCATCGGCTACGTAGAGTATGCGTATGCGAAGCAGAACAACCTGTCCTACACCAAACTGGTTTCAGCCGACGGCAAACCGGTTAGCCCAACCGAAGAGAACTTTGCTAACGCAGCGAAAGGCGCTGACTGGAGCAAATCGTTCGCGCAGGATCTGACTAACCAGAAAGGCGAAGGTGCATGGCCAATCACCTCTACCACCTTCATCCTTGTTCACAAAGAGCAGAAGAAACCTGAGCAGGGCACCGAAGTGCTGAAGTTCTTCGACTGGGCATACAAAAACGGCGGCAAACAGGCTAACGCTCTGGATTACGCCACCCTGCCGGACAACGTGGTTGAGCAGATTCGCGCTGCATGGAAAACCAACGTGAAAGACAGCAGCGGTAAAGCGCTGTACTAACAGGATATATTTAACGAAGATGGCGGGTGGCGCTGCGCTTACCCGCCCTACGGTTTAAGCTGTAGGCCCGGTAAGCGTTAGCGCCACCGGGCATATTCGTAAAAACGTCTCAAACAGAAGAGTAATTTATGGCTGCAACCAAGCCTGCATTTAACCCTCCGGGTAAAAAAGGTGACATGATTTTCAGCGCGCTGGTTAAACTGGCTGCGCTGATTGTGCTATTGCTGCTGGGCGGCATTATCGTGTCTCTGATTTTCTCCTCATGGCCGAGCATCCAGAAATTCGGTTTCTCCTTCCTGTGGACCAAAGAGTGGGACGCGCCGAACGATATCTACGGCGCCCTGGTGCCGATTTACGGCACGCTGATGACCTCGTTCATCGCCCTTCTGATTGCGGTTCCGGTGAGCTTTGGTATTGCCCTGTTCCTGACGGAGCTGGCGCCGGGCTGGCTGCGGCGCCCGCTGGGTATTGCCATCGAACTGCTGGCGGCCATTCCAAGTATCGTCTACGGCATGTGGGGCCTGTTCATCTTTGCACCGCTGTTCGCCACATACTTCCAGGAACCGGTCGGTAACGTTCTTTCTGCCATTCCGTTTGTGGGGGCCCTGTTCTCTGGCCCGGCTTTCGGTATTGGCATTCTGGCGGCAGGTGTGATCCTCGCCATCATGATTATTCCGTACATTGCGGCGGTCATGCGCGATGTCTTCGAACAAACGCCGGTGATGATGAAAGAGTCGGCCTACGGTATCGGCTGCACCACCTGGGAAGTGATCTGGCGCATCGTCCTTCCGTTCACCAAAAATGGGGTGATCGGGGGCGTGATGCTGGGCTTAGGTCGTGCGCTGGGTGAAACCATGGCGGTCACCTTTATCATCGGTAACACCTACCAGCTCGACAGCGCGTCGCTCTACATGCCGGGTAACAGTATTACCTCGGCGCTGGCGAATGAATTTGCGGAAGCGGAATCGGGGCTGCACGTGGCGGCGCTGATGGAGCTGGGTCTGATTCTGTTCGTTATCACCTTCATTGTTCTGGCGATTTCCAAGCTGATGATTATGCGTCTCGCTAAAAATGAGGGGGCACGCTAATGGCTACTCTCGAAATGCAAGCTACCGCTGAACTGGCGGAATCTCGCCGTAAAATGCAGGCCAGACGCCGCATGAAAAACCGCATTGCCCTGACGCTCTCTATGGCGACGATGGCATTCGGCCTGTTCTGGCTGGTCTGGATCCTCTTCTCGACGGTTGTTCGCGGAATTGACGGAATGTCACTGTCGCTGTTCACCGAAATGACGCCGCCGCCGAACACGGCGGGTGGTGGCCTGGCGAATGCCCTGGCGGGCAGCGGACTGCTGATCCTCTGGGCGACGGTCTTTGGCACGCCGCTGGGCATCATGGCGGGCATCTACCTGGCAGAATACGGTCGTAAATCCTGGCTGGCGGAAGTCATTCGCTTCATCAACGATATTCTGCTGTCTGCACCGTCTATCGTCGTGGGTCTGTTTGTTTACACCGTGGTGGTGGCGCAGATGGAACACTTCTCTGGCTGGGCGGGCGTGATTGCACTGGCGCTGCTGCAGGTGCCGATTGTGATTCGAACCACCGAGAACATGCTGAAACTGGTGCCGGACAGCCTGCGTGAAGCGGCTTATGCGCTGGGTACGCCGAAATGGAAGATGATCTCGGCGATTACGCTGAAGGCGTCGGTCTCCGGGATCATGACCGGTATCCTGCTGGCGGTTGCGCGTATCGCGGGTGAAACGGCGCCGCTGCTGTTTACGTCCCTCTCCAATCAGTTCTGGAGCACGGACATGATGCAGCCGATCGCCAACCTGCCGGTGACGATCTTTAAATTTGCGATGAGCCCCTTCGCGGAATGGCAGCAGCTGGCCTGGGCCGGGGTGCTGATCATTACCCTTTGCGTACTGTTGCTGAACATTCTGGCGCGCGTCATTTTCGCGAAGAAGAAACACGGTTAATTTTTTACGGCGCGGCAGCTCGCGGCGCCGAATGAGGAAATGAGTCAATGAGTATGGTTGATACTGCCCCGGGTAAGATTCAGGTTCGTGATTTGAACTTCTACTACGGCAAATTCCATGCCCTGAAGAACATCAACCTGGATATCGCCAAGAACCAGGTCACGGCATTTATCGGTCCGTCCGGCTGTGGGAAATCCACGCTGCTGCGTACCTTTAACAAAATGTATTCGCTCTATCCGGAGCAGCGCGCTGAAGGGGAAATCATCCTCGACGGCGAAAACATTCTGACCCAGGCTCAGGATATTGCCCTGCTGCGCGCGAAAGTGGGGATGGTATTCCAGAAACCCACACCGTTCCCGATGTCCATTTATGACAACATCGCCTTTGGCGTTCGCCTGTTTGAAAAGCTCTCCCGTGCCGATATGGACGAGCGCGTGCAGTGGGCTTTGACCAAGGCCGCATTATGGAACGAAACCAAAGATAAGTTGCACCAGAGCGGTTACTCTCTCTCCGGTGGTCAGCAGCAGCGTCTGTGCATTGCGCGCGGTATTGCGATTCGCCCTGAAGTGTTGCTGCTGGATGAGCCGTGTTCAGCGCTGGACCCGATCTCAACCGGCCGCATTGAAGAGCTGATCACCGAACTGAAGCAGGATTACACCGTGGTTATCGTGACCCATAACATGCAGCAGGCTGCACGTTGCTCCGATCACACGGCGTTTATGTACCTGGGTGAATTGATTGAGTTCAGCAACACGGACGATCTGTTCACTAAGCCCGCGAAGAAACAAACCGAAGATTATATTACTGGCCGCTACGGTTGATTTGCCTTAGTGCATGTGGAGAAACCATGGACAACCTCAATCTTAATAAACATATTTCAGGCCAGTTCAACGCAGAGCTGGAAAGCATCCGCACGCAGGTGATGACCATGGGTGGCATGGTTGAGCAGCAGCTTTCTGATGCAATTACGGCAATGCACAACCAGGACAGCGAGCTGGCGAAGCGCGTCATTGAAGGCGACAAAAACGTCAACATGATGGAAGTCGCTATCGACGAGGCCTGCGTGCGCATTATCGCGAAACGTCAGCCGACGGCGAGCGACCTGCGTCTGGTGATGGCGATCATCAAAACCATCGCCGAGCTGGAGCGTATTGGTGACGTGGCGGATAAAATCTGCCGCACCGCGCTGGAGAAGTTCTCTCAGCAGCACCAGCCGCTGCTGGTGAGCCTGGAGTCGCTGGGCCGCCACACCGTGCAGATGCTGCACGACGTGCTGGATGCCTTTGCGCGTATGGATCTGGACGAAGCGGTGCGTATCTACCGTGAAGACAAGAAGGTCGACCAGGAGTATGAAGGCATCGTGCGTCAGCTGATGACCTATATGATGGAAGATTCACGTACGATCCCAAGCGTACTTACTGCCCTGTTCTGCGCGCGCTCCATCGAGCGTATCGGCGACCGCTGCCAGAACATTTGCGAATACATTTTCTACTTCGTGAAAGGTCAGGACTTCCGTCACGTGGGCGGCGACGAGCTGGATAAGCTGCTGGCGGGTAAAGATCCGAAAGAGTAATGTTTGTGGCGGGTGGCACTAGCGCTTACCCGCCCTACTAGCCCTGTAGGCCGGATAAGCGTTAGCGCCATCCGGCTTTGTTTTTTCAGCGAGTAATATCCCACCCGCGCGCCTTCCACAGTGCGGGCAACTGCGCCATATCGGTGAAGGTCGTGACTTTTGGATGATCGATCGGCTTGTTGTGCGGGTCGGCGCAGAAGTAAAACACCTCCATTCCCGCATCAATCCCCGACTGCGCGCCCGCAGACGAGTCATCCACCAGAATGCAGTTCTCTACGTTGACGCCCATCGCTTTCGCCGCATGGAACATCAGCGCCGGGTCCGGCTTCCAGCGCTGGATATCGTAGCCACTGAACAGCTTTTCCGGGAAGTGGTGCAGCATCTCAAGCTTGCCCAGCGAGTGCTGCATTTTGCTGACCGGGCCGTTGGAGACCACGCAGATCGGCACCGTCATGGCATCCAGCAGCGCGTTTGCGCCCGGAATCACCTCCAGCTCCGAATCGAACAGGCGTGCAACCTCGGCGCGGTACACCGGTTCCAGAGCCGCTTTCTCCAGAACGACGCCGTGTTCTTCGTTAATGATGTCGATGATCTCGTAGAGCTTCACGCCCTTAAAGCGTTTAAACACCTCTTCGAGTTCCAGCGTAATGCCAAATTCCTGGAACATGGCCACATACGCGCGGGAACAAATGACCTCACTGTCGACCAGCGTACCGTCGCAGTCGAAAAATACCGCTTCAATTCCGGACATGCCTTTCCCTTTTAACCAGTTTAACGTTTACGTACGGCAGTTCGCCGAAACGCAATCGTTGCCGTATAAGCAAATTCAATGAAAAAAGTATCACGTAACCGCCACTATTGTCGCATTTTGGTATAGGATAGCGACGAATTTTCCCTCCTTGTTCGGAAATTGATGATGAGTCAACAACACACTACCCAGACGTCTGGTCAGGGTCTGCTTGAGCGCGTGTTCAAACTGCGCGAGCACGGCACAACGGCACGCACCGAAGTGATCGCGGGTTTCACCACCTTCCTGACGATGGTCTATATCGTTTTTGTGAACCCTCAAATTCTGGGCGTTGCTGGCATGGATACCAGCGCCGTCTTTGTAACCACCTGCCTGATCGCCGCCCTTGGCAGCATTCTGATGGGTGTGTTCGCTAACCTGCCGGTTGCGCTGGCGCCGGCGATGGGCCTGAATGCGTTCTTCGCGTTCGTGGTGGTTCAGGCGATGGGTCTGCCGTGGCAGGTTGGCATGGGCGCCATCTTCTGGGGCGCGGTTGGTCTGCTGCTGCTGACCATTTTCCGCGTGCGTTACTGGATGATTGCGAACATTCCTGTGAGCCTGCGCGTGGGCATCACCAGCGGTATTGGTCTGTTCATCGGTATGATGGGGCTGAAAAACGCCGGCGTTATCGTGGCTAACCCGGACACGCTGGTGAGCATCGGTCACCTGACCTCTCATAACGTGCTGCTGGGCGTGCTGGGCTTCTTTATCATCGCGATCCTGGCTTCCCGTAATATTCACGCGGCGGTGCTGGTGTCTATCGTGGTCACCACCCTGCTGGGCTGGATGCTGGGCGACGTTCACTATAACGGCATCGTTTCCGCGCCACCGAGCATCTCTACCGTTGTTGGTCACGTCGATCTGGCGGGCTCCCTGAACCTGGGCCTGGCGGGCGTGATTTTCTCCTTCATGCTGGTGAACCTGTTCGACTCCTCCGGCACGCTGATTGGCGTGACCGATAAAGCGGGTCTGGCGGATGAAAAAGGGAAATTTCCGCGCATGAAGCAGGCGCTGTTTGTGGACAGCGTCTCCTCTGTAACCGGTGCGTTTATCGGAACCTCTTCTGTTACCGCGTACATTGAATCTTCTTCCGGCGTATCCGTGGGCGGCCGTACCGGCCTGACGGCGGTGGTCGTGGGTATTCTGTTCCTGCTGGTGATCTTCCTCTCTCCGCTGGCGGGTATGGTTCCACCGTACGCGGCGGCGGGTGCGCTGATCTACGTGGGTGTGCTGATGACCTCCAGCCTGTCACGCGTGAAGTGGGATGATTTAACCGAAGCGGTGCCGGCGTTTATTACCGCCGTGATGATGCCGTTCAGCTTCTCGATTACCGAAGGTATCGCGCTGGGCTTTATCTCTTACTGCGTAATGAAGATCGGTACCGGCCGCTTCCGCGACCTCAGCCCGTGCGTCATCGTTGTGGCGCTGCTGTTTGTACTGAAGATTGTGTTTATTGACGCGCACTAAGGTGCGGTTTGTGGTGTCAGGTGGCGCTTCGCTTACCTGACCTACTGACGAGTGTAGGCCCGGTAAGCGCTAGCGCCACCGGGCTTTTTTATCAGGCTTTAACCCGCTTAATATAATCCCCGAACGCCGTCAGCTGGCCAGAGAGATGGTCGCGCGTGCTCTGATCCACCACCTCACCCGTTTGCGGGTCGACCTTATTCTGAATCACTCCGCCCATAAATTCCGGCTTGTTCATCACCATCGCATCGAGGAATACCAGGATCTGGCGCAGGTGATACTGGCAGCGCGCGCCGCCAATCGCGCCCATGGAGCTGGTCTGGATCAGCACCGGTTTGCCTGACAGCGGCTGCTCAGGTAAACGGGACAGCCAGTCGATGGCATTCTTCAGGCCACCCGGAACCGAGTAGTTATACTCTGGCGTGACGATGACCACGCCGTCGGCCTGGCGGATCTGCTCTGCCAGCACCTCAACGCTCTGCGGGAACCCTTCTTCCTGCTGGACATCCGCATCATACAGCGGAATATCGCCAATAGACGGCAGGGCGCTAATTTCCATACCTGCAGGCGCCAGCTGTGGCAGCGTGCGGGCTACCATCCCGTTAAATGAACCTTTGCGCAGGCTTCCCAGTAAAGTAACGACTTTCAACGTATCAGACATGATTACTCCTGTTTCATCATGATGACCCTGATTGGATCAGCTAAGGGTGAATGCTTTTTCTGCCGGTAAACTGGTTAAACGCATCAGGCGTGCGGCGGGCTCGTTGGCGCGCTCGGGCACATCAGGAAGGCTACGCCATCCCTGTTGGCTGTCAAATTCCCAGATTTTCATGCGTTCGATGGCGGGGGTAACCGCAATGGACCAAATAAGCACATCTTCTGCGTCACTGAGCGCCTCTACCAGCGTGGCCTGAGTGGCACGAAGACGTCCGGAGCTTGGCAGCAGCTGCAGCAGGCTGGCGTCGTCTGAGGCGCATCCACAGAGCTTGCGAATGCTCTGGCGTAAGGTAATGAGCTGGGCTCTGGCTTCGACAGGATCGTTCTGGTTGCGGACCCATAGCTTCTCATTGCTGGAGAGCGGATAGTCTTCATGCGCATTACCGCCATGGAAGCTGCGCGTCGCGCGCTGAAGTTCCATATCGAGCCCACAATCCCCTTCGGTGGTCAGTGCGACGCCAATGATATTGCCCGCGTAGGCAATCGAAAAACGAGGGAGATCCGGGTCGGCAAAGACCGGACGGCCTTCGGGTTGGGTAATGATATCCGGCAGCTCGCTGGTGCCGTACAGCATAAACAGCAGTTCTGCGAGAAGCGCTCTGGACGCTAAAAACCGCGTCCTGCGGTGTTCCGGGAGAGTGAGTGCTTCAGTGTGACAGGCTGAAGAAATTCTTGCCGATACGAGACGTCCTTCCGTAAGTATCCCTCTTGCAAAGTGCGTAGCCATTTTTCGCTCCTTGATAATGGTCGTAATCGGTTAAACGGTTACATGATTATCGCTTAACTTGACTCCTGTTTTAATCAGTAAATGGGAGTAAGAGAAGCCTTAGGACCGAACTTTACATTTTCTTAGGCAAAAATTGGATCGCTCGCACCGTACAGCGCCTTGATGGTCTCCCGCAGCCACAGGATTTTCGGATTATGACTGTTCCGTTTATGCCAGATCAGCGTGAAGGGAACGGTAAGCTTTTCAGCCTGCGCTTCATCAATGGGAATAGGAAGCGCGATCAGCTTCCGCTGGTGGAGTTCATTGTAGTGATGGCAGTAGTGCGGAGCCGTGGCGATATAGTTATGGTTGGGCTGCGCCGCCATAAACATCGCCTGTTCAAAGCCCGGCAGGCTCATGGCGATCGTGCGCTCGCGTCCCATCTCCTTTAGCACCTCATCAAGCGCCCAGGTGTCGCTGCGTTCCCAGAAGATGCTGATATGGGGATAGCGCAGGAAGGTCTCCAGATTCCACTCTTGTTGAAGCGCCGGATGATCCTCGCGCAGATAGACGCAGGGGCGATCGCTGAACAGAATTTCGTAGTCGATAAACCACGGCATCAGCTTAAGCAGTTCGCGGGATCGCGGATGCGTTTCACGCCCGGTGAAGCCCAAATCAACCTCGCCACGCGTAATCGCGTCCAGCGAGTCGTAATCCCACTGACGCATTTTCACCGTAGCCTGCGGATAGCGCTGGTTCACCTGCTCCAGCAGAGTATTGAAGCGGATCAGCATCAGCGGCGTTTCCGCGGCCAGCACGAACGTCAGCCCGCCCGGAGAATCATGGTGGAATTTATCGAGGATCTGGTTGCCGATTTGCATCCAGTCAGCCAGATCCTGCTCCAGGCTCACCGTCAGCGGCGTCGGCAGTAGCCCTAGCGGCGTTTTGACAAACAGCGGGTCATCGAACCAGTCGCGCAGCTTGGCCAGCGATTTACTCACCGCCGACGGCGTCACGTTCATCCGCTTCGCCGCTTTGGTAACGCTGCGCTCCTGCAGCAAAAGCTGCAGGCACAGCAACAGGTTAAGATCGAGACTGCTGATGGGCTTCTTCATAGTGCGCCGCGGGCCGGATGACCATAAGTAAGGTAATGCACACTATGCTACAGCCAATCAGAACCCCGATCAGCATATTCAGCGCGTTAAGCCCGATGACCGCCGCCAGCCAAATCCACAGCGACGAGCCGCAGACCTGCGCGATCCCCAGCACCGAGCTTGCTACGCCTGCCCGCAGCGAGAAGGGGCCAAGCGCCTGGCTCATCGCCACGCCAAAGCCAACCGAGAACCCGGCGCAAATAAGGGTAATACCCACCAGCATCACCGCATGTGAGCTGGTGGTCGCCAGGATCGCGCCTGCCGTGAGGAATAAAACCTGTGAGGTCAGCATCAGCGTGCGCTGGCTGAAAACATTTAGCGCAAATGGGGTAGAGAACGAGACCGCCATACTGACCATCGCGGTTAATGCCATCACCGTTGAATACTCACCGCGATCGAAGCCCATGGTTTCCATCAGTAAAACCGGGGAAACGTTTACATAGGTCAGGATCACCGCCACGCTTAACGTGGTCACGGCCAGACGGCTGAGGAAAAAGCGGTTGAGAAGCTTCTCTGCCGGGTGAATGGTAGCAGTATGGCCGGTATTCTGCGAGCCCGAGTGGGTCTCTTTCAGCACGGCGATGGATAAGGTAAATACCAGCGCGCCCATGGCCGCCATGGTCCAGAACAGGCTCTGCCACGGGAATTTCAGCATGATCAGATATCCCACGACCGGGGCCAGCACCGGGATGATGCAGGTAATACCGTTCAGCATCGAGAGTACCTTAGCGCGACGCTGGGCGCTTAGGGTGTCGCGCAAAATGGCAAACGCCACCACGTAGCAACCGCCAGCGCCAATACCCTGGATAAACCGTCCGGTCAGGAACACGGTGCTGTTCTGCGCCTGCGAGCAGAGAAGAGAAGCCAGGGCAAAAATGATGGCGCCGGTTATCGCGACAGGCTGACGGCCTGCCTTATCCGCTATCTTCCCGGCAAAGACCATCGACGACGCCATCCCGGCGAGGTAGGCCGAAAACGCGATGTGCAGCTGCGCCTCGCTGGCACCCAGATCGCGGGCGATGTGCGGTAACCCCACCAGATACATATCAATACCAGACGGATAAAGCAGAACTAATGCGAAACTACAAAACAGAAAACGCGCCATAAACCCCCCATAGATGCAGGCATGCAGGATAGGGGGTGAAAAGGGATTAGGCGAGTTGCCATTTGGACAATGGTGATTTCCCGGGAGGAAATCACCATTAATTAGCGGGCATTACTTACCAATACAGAAGCTCGAGAAGATCCTTCCCAGCAGATCGTCCGACGTAAACTCCCCGGTGATCTCGCTCAGATTCTGCTGCGCCAGGCGCAGCTCTTCCGCCAGCAGTTCACCCGCCCACGCGCCGATCAGCTGTGCTTTACCCTGAACAAGGTGATTTGCCGCCTCTTCCAGCGCCTGCAGGTGACGACGACGCGCCAGGAAGCCGCCTTCCATGCTGGTGTCAAAGCCCATGCTCTGCTTGAGATGGTTACGCAGGTCGTCCACGCCCTCACCGGTCCGCGCCGACAGGCGAATCAGTGAGTGACCGTTCACATCGCTGATACCCAGCGTTTCGCCGGTCACGTCCGCTTTGTTACGCACTACGGTGATTGGCAGTTTCGCCGGCAGACGGGCGATAAAGTCTGGCCAGATCTCAGCCGGGTCAACGGCGTCGGTGGTGGTGCCGTCCACCATAAACAGCACGCGGTCGGCCTGCTCGATCTCCTGCCAGGCGCGTTCGATACCGATGCGCTCCACTTCGTCGCTGGCATCGCGCAGGCCCGCTGTGTCGATAATATGTAGCGGCATCCCGTCGATGTGGATATGCTCGCGCAGCACGTCGCGGGTGGTCCCGGCAATGTCGGTCACGATCGCCGCTTCACGGCCCGCCAGGGCGTTCAGCAGGCTCGATTTCCCGGCGTTAGGGCGTCCGGCAATCACCACCTTCATCCCTTCGCGCAGCAGGCTGCCCTGGCGCGCTTCGGCACGGACGGCGTCGAGATCGGCCATCACCTGGTTGAGCTGGGCTTCGATTTTGCCGTCAGAGAGGAAGTCGATCTCCTCATCCGGGAAGTCGATAGCCGCTTCCACGTAGATCCTAAGGTGAGTAAGTGCTTCCACAAGGTGATTCACACGCGCGGAGAATGCCCCCTGCAGCGAGTTCAGGGCGGAGCGGGCCGCCTGTTCGGAACTGGCGTCGATCAGGTCTGCAATGGCCTCCGCCTGCGCCAGGTCGAGCTTGTCGTTGAGGAAGGCACGCTCGGAGAACTCGCCCGGCTTCGCAATGCGCAGGCCAGGCAGGGTCAGGATACGTTTTAACAGCAGGTCGAGGATAACCGGCCCGCCGTGGCCCTGCAGCTCCAGCACGTCTTCGCCGGTAAAGGAGTTCGGGCCGGGGAACCACAGTGCAATGCCCTGGTCCAGCGGCGTGCCGTCGGTGTCCTTAAACGGCAGGTAATCAGCGTAGCGCGGCTTTGGCAGTTTACCCAGCACCGCTTCGGCCACCTCGCGCGCCTTCAGGCCGGAGATGCGCAGAATGCCTACACCACCGCGTCCCGGTGGGGTTGCCTGGGCGACGATAGTGTCGTTATGGCTCATGGTTGGTCTCGTTCAATACAAATAAAAAAGGCGGTCAATCGACCGCCCTTATTTTAGCGTTAACTTACCGAATCAGGACTTTTTCTTTTCGCGGCTATGCAGGCCACGTTTTTCCAGACCACGGTAAATCAGCTGCTGCTGGATGATGGTCACCAGGTTGCTGACGATATAGTACAGCACCAGACCTGACGGGAACCACAGGAAGAACACGGTGAAGATGACCGGCATAAAGGTCATGATCTTCTGCTGCATCGGGTCGGTCACGGTGGTCGGCGACATCTTCTGGATGAAGAACATCGTTACGCCCATCAGGATCGGCAGGATGTAGTACGGGTCCTGTGCGGACAGGTCATGGATCCACAGGGCGAACGGCGCGTGGCGCAGCTCAACGGAACCCATCAGCATGTAGTACAGCGCAAGGAAGATTGGCATCTGAATCAGCAGCGGGAAGCAACCACCCAGTGGGTTCACTTTCTCTGCTTTATACAGGGCCATCATCTCCTGGCTCTGACGCTGTTTGTCATCGCCCAGACGCTCACGCATTGCCTGAATCTTCGGCTGCAGCATGCGCATCTTCGCCATGGAGGTGTACTGCGCTTTAGTCAGCGGGTACATGATGCCACGAACGATGAAGGTGATAACGATGATGGAGAAGCCCCAGTTACCCAGGAAGCTGTGGATGAACTTCAGCAGCTTAAACAGCGGCTGAGAGATGAACCACAACCAACCGTAATCCACGGTCAGATCCAGGTGCGGCGCAACAGCGGCCATTTTGTCCTGAATTTCCGGGCCAACCCACAGGGTGCTTGCCAGCTTACCGGTTTGACCCGGCTGTACCAGAACCGGCTGAGATTTGTAGCCGATGGCTGCAAGACCGTTACCCAGGTTCGCGGTGTAGAAGTTGTTGGTACCGTCGTTATTTGGCACCCATGCCGTTGCGAAATACTGCTGCAGCATCGCCACCCAACCGCCTTTAGCGCTGACGTTCAGGTTTTCGTTATCGGCAATGGTGTCGAATTTGTATTTCTCGTACTTCGCGTCAGGCGTGGAGTACGCCGCGCCACGGAAGGTATGCAGCGCAAAGTTGCTGCTTCCGGTGTCACGGTGTGACGGCAGATTGATGGACTGCTTCAGCTGGCCAAAGGTCGACAGCTCCAGCGGTTTCGCACTGGCGTTCTGTACGCTGTAGCCCACGTTCACCGCATATTCACCGCGCTTCAGGGTGAAGGTTTTGGTGAAGGTATTGCCTGCGGCGTCGGTGTACGTCATCGGGATCGCGAGTTCGTTCTGACCATCAGCCAGCACAAAGGTGTCGTTCTCGACGTTATACAGTGGACGCGCACCGTTAGCCGGGTTATCCGGGCCATCACGACCGGTCAGGCCGCTCTGCGCCTGGTAGATAAACTCAGGCGTGGTTTCCAGTAACTGGAACGGTTCGTTAGACTTCAGCTCTTTCGGGTAGGTTAACAGCAGCGCCTGCTCAACATCACCACCACGGGTGTTGATAGTCAGCTCAAGCACATCGGTCTTAACCGTAATCTGTTTCCCCTGGCCACTGGCCGGTACGCCCTGGTCGGCGGCGCTACCCGCTGCGGTGGTCGTTGTCTGCGTGACCTGCTGTTGTGGTTGAGGATTTTTATCCTGCTCCCACGCCTGCCAGATCATGAAAGACACGAACAACAAAGCGATGATAAGAAGATTGCGTTGCGAATCCATCGTTAGTGTTCTCTGGTATCAAAGGGTCCTGGGGGGACGGGGTCGTCTCCACCTGGGTGTAAAGGGTGGCATTTTAATACGCGTTTCACCGTCAACCAACTGCCTTTTATCACTCCAAACCTGCGCAATGCCTCAATTCCGTAGCTTGAGCATGTTGGTGTGAAACGGCAGTGCGGCCCGAGTAGCGGACTAATCAGGCGTTGATAGACCCGAATGAGGGCTATCAGGACCCGTGAGCCAGGCGACAGTGGCGGCGCCATAATTTTTCCAACGCTTCCGAGAGAGCACGGTTATCGAGGTCGGCAACCCCTTTCTTCGCCACCACCACGAAATCCATTGAAGGCAGTTCGTGCTGACGTAAACGGAAGCTTTCACGCGTCAGACGTTTAATCCGATTGCGTTCATGCGCACGCTTAACATTTTTCTTGGCGACTGTGAGACCGATACGGGGATGCCCCAGCGAATTTTGGCGGCCGAGGATGGTGATTTGCGGCGTGCCAGCCCGTAGTGGCTGCTGGAAGACGAAAGTGAAATGAGCGGGAGTTAACAAACGTAACTCCCTGGGAAATGCTAGCTTAACCACTCAGGGGTTAGCTTTATTACTTGGAAACGGTCAGACGAGCGCGGCCTTTAGCACGACGACGTGCCAGAACCTGACGACCATTTTTAGTAGCCATACGAGCACGGAAGCCGTGAGAACGGTTGCGCTTCAGTACAGACGGTTGAAAAGTGCGTTTCATGGCGATTTCTACCTAAACTTGAATAAATTCACTGACTTTTGCGTATACCCGAACGAGTTTCGAACGACTAACGCCTCAGCGTGGGTGATTAAAGAGGCCGGATTGTAATAATTGTACACTCCGGAGTCAATTCTCTTTCCTTATTTCCCGCGTATTTCCGCACGTTTTCGCGTGGAAAATGAGCAACGGACGACGCAGGAAGATGAGCATCACGCGCCGGGTCGAGGATTATACGGGCTCAACGATAAAGCGCAAGGATCGTCCCGGATCTTCGTTAGATCATTTAAGCAAAAAATTGTCTGTGCTCATTAATTTTTCCAATATGCGGACTAAATCGTGGGGCACTCCCGTCAGGATCGTTTACACTTACCCGGTTTCGGATCTTCCTGTGGATAAATCGGGAAGAATCTGTGAGAAACAGAAGATCTCTGGCTCAGTTTAGGCTATGATCCGCGGTCCCGATCGGGATCCCAGGATCCTGGTCAGGATAAATTGCAGATAGCAATTCGCACGTCCCCCTTTACACAGGGTCATGTCGATGTGCGCCAACAATCATGAATATTCAATAGTTTTCTTTTATTGTTCGAGTGGAGTCCGCCGTGTCACTTTCGCTTTGGCAGCAGTGTCTTGCCCGATTGCAGGATGAGTTACCAGCCACAGAATTCAGTATGTGGATCCGCCCGTTGCAGGCGGAACTGAGCGATAACACGCTGGCTTTGTATGCGCCAAACCGTTTTGTGCTCGATTGGGTAAGGGACAAGTACCTTAATAACATCAATGGACTGCTGAACGATTTCTGCGGGTCAGATGCCCCACAGCTGCGCTTTGAAGTGGGTACAAAGCCGGTCACCCAAACCGTTCGTGAAACCGTGAACGTCGCAGCGCCTGCTCAGGCCGCTCCTGCTCCGGCCCCTCGCGTCGCCCCCGCTCGTCAGGGCTGGGATAATGTTCCCGCACCGGCTGAGCCAACCTACCGCTCTAACGTTAACGTGAAACACACGTTCGATAACTTCGTTGAAGGTAAGTCGAACCAGCTGGCGCGCGCGGCGGCTCGCCAGGTTGCTGATAACCCCGGTGGAGCCTACAACCCGCTGTTCCTTTATGGCGGCACGGGTCTGGGTAAAACGCACCTGCTGCATGCGGTGGGCAACGGCATTATGGCGCGCAAGCCCAATGCCAAAGTGGTGTATATGCACTCCGAGCGCTTCGTTCAGGACATGGTAAAAGCCCTGCAAAACAATGCGATCGAAGAGTTTAAACGCTACTATCGTTCCGTTGACGCGCTGCTGATCGATGACATTCAGTTCTTTGCCAATAAAGAACGATCGCAGGAAGAATTTTTCCACACCTTCAATGCCCTGCTGGAAGGTAATCAGCAGATCATTTTGACCTCGGATCGTTATCCAAAAGAGATCAACGGCGTTGAAGATCGTCTGAAATCCCGCTTCGGCTGGGGCCTGACCGTGGCGATCGAGCCACCGGAGCTGGAAACCCGCGTCGCGATCCTGATGAAGAAAGCCGATGAAAACGACATTCGCCTGCCGGGTGAAGTGGCGTTCTTCATTGCCAAGCGTCTGCGCTCCAACGTGCGTGAGCTGGAGGGGGCACTGAACCGCGTTATCGCCAATGCCAACTTCACCGGTCGTGCGATCACCATCGATTTTGTGCGTGAAGCGCTGCGCGATTTGCTGGCATTGCAGGAAAAACTGGTCACTATCGACAATATTCAAAAGACGGTGGCTGAGTACTACAAGATCAAAGTGGCAGATTTACTGTCTAAACGTCGTTCCCGCTCGGTGGCGCGTCCGCGTCAGATGGCGATGGCGCTGGCAAAGGAGTTAACCAACCACAGTCTGCCGGAAATCGGGGACGCGTTTGGTGGCCGTGACCATACGACCGTGCTGCACGCTTGTCGCAAGATTGAGCAGTTACGCGAAGAAAGCCACGACATAAAAGAAGATTTTTCCAATCTAATCAGAACATTATCATCGTGACGCTATGAAATTTACCGTTGAACGTGAACATTTATTAAAACCGCTGCAACAGGTGAGTGGCCCATTAGGCGGCCGCCCAACGCTGCCTATTCTCGGAAACCTGCTGCTTCAGGTCGCGGACGGTACGCTGTCGCTGACCGGTACAGATCTGGAAATGGAAATGATCGCGCGCGTTACGCTGACGCAGCCGCACGACGCGGGCGCGACCACGGTTCCGGCACGTAAATTCTTTGACATCTGCCGCGGGCTGCCGGAAGGCGCTGAAATTGCCGTGCAGCTGGAAGGCGACCGTATGCTGGTGCGTTCTGGCCGCAGCCGTTTCTCGCTCTCCACGCTGCCTGCTGCGGACTTCCCGAACCTGGACGACTGGCAGAGCGAAGTGGAATTTACCCTGCCGCAGGCGACGATGAAGCGTCTGATTGAAGCCACGCAGTTCTCCATGGCGCATCAGGACGTTCGTTACTACTTAAACGGCATGCTGTTCGAAACCGAAGGTGAAGAGTTGCGTACCGTGGCCACCGACGGCCACCGTCTGGCGGTCTGTTCTATGCCGATTGGCGACTCACTGCCAAACCATTCGGTGATCGTGCCGCGTAAAGGGGTGATTGAGCTGATGCGTATGCTCGACGGTGGCGACACGCCGCTGCGCGTGCAGATCGGCAGCAATAACATCCGCGCCCACGTGGGCGATTTTGTCTTCACATCGAAGCTGGTTGACGGTCGTTTCCCGGATTATCGCCGCGTATTGCCGAAGAACCCGGACAAAACGCTGGAAGCAGGCTGCGACAGCCTCAAGCAGGCCTTTGCCCGTGCCGCGATCCTCTCAAACGAGAAATTCCGCGGCGTGCGCCTGTACGTGAGTGAAAACCAGATCAAAATCACCGCTAACAACCCGGAGCAGGAAGAGGCAGAAGAGATTCTGGACGTCACCTACGCCGGGGCTGAGATGGAAATCGGCTTCAACGTCAGCTACGTGCTGGATGTGCTGAACGCGCTGAAATGCGAGAACGTGCGCATCCTGCTGACCGACTCCGTTTCGAGCGTACAGATTGAAGATGCCGCATCACAGTCGGCTGCCTATGTTGTCATGCCAATGAGACTGTAATGTCGCTCACCCGTCTGTTGATCCGCGACTTTCGCAACATCGAAAGCGCGGATCTCGCTTTATCCCCTGGCTTTAACTTCCTGGTTGGCGCTAACGGCAGCGGCAAAACCAGCGTACTTGAGGCCATCTATACGCTCGGCCACGGCCGGGCGTTTCGCAGTTTGCAGATTGGTCGCGTCATTCGCCACGAGCAGGAATCCTTTGTTCTGCATGGGCGTTTGCAGGGCGAGGAGCGGGAGACCGCCATCGGCCTGACCAAAGACAAGCAGGGCGACAGCAAGGTGCGCATCGACGGTACCGACGGCCACAAGGTGGCGGAGCTGGCGCTGCTGATGCCAATGCAGCTGATAACGCCGGAGGGGTTTACTTTACTCAACGGCGGCCCCAAATACAGAAGAGCGTTCCTCGACTGGGGATGCTTTCACAACGAAGCCGGATTTTTTAACGCCTGGAGCAACCTGAAGCGTCTGCTCAAGCAGCGTAACGCCGCGCTGCGCCAGGTGACGCGCTACGCTCAGCTGCGTCCGTGGGACATGGAGTTAATTCCTCTTGCGGAACAGATCAGCCGCTGGCGTGCCGAATACAGCGCAGGTATCGCCGAAGACATGGCCGACACCTGCAAACAGTTTTTACCCGAATTCTCTCTCACCTTCTCCTTCCAGCGCGGCTGGGAGAAAGAGACGGATTATGCCGAGGTGTTAGAGAGAAACTTCGAGCGCGACCGCATGTTGACCTACACCGCGCACGGCCCGCACAAGGCGGATTTCCGCATTCGTGCCGACGGCGCGCCGGTGGAAGACACGCTGTCGCGCGGGCAGCTCAAGCTCCTGATGTGTGCGCTACGTCTGGCACAGGGGGAGTTTCTCACCCGCGAGAGCGGGCGGCGCTGCCTGTACCTGATAGATGATTTTGCCTCGGAACTTGACGACGCGCGGCGCGGGCTGCTTGCCAGCCGCTTAAAAGCCACGCAGTCGCAGGTTTTCGTCAGCGCCATTAGCGCTGAACACGTTATAGACATGTCGGACGAAAATTCGAAGATGTTTACCGTGGAAAAGGGTAAAATAACGGATTAACCCAAGTTGAAATGAGCGAGAAACGTTGATGTCGAATTCTTATGACTCCTCCAGTATCAAAGTCCTGAAAGGGCTGGATGCGGTGCGTAAGCGCCCGGGTATGTATATCGGCGACACGGATGACGGCACCGGTCTGCACCACATGGTATTCGAGGTGGTAGATAACGCTATCGACGAAGCGCTCGCGGGTCACTGTAAAGACATCGTGGTCACCATCCATGCGGATAACTCCGTCTCCGTCACCGATGACGGTCGTGGCATCCCAACCGGTATTCACCCGGAAGAGGGCGTCTCTGCGGCGGAAGTGATCATGACCGTCCTGCACGCAGGCGGTAAGTTCGACGATAACTCCTATAAAGTTTCCGGCGGCCTGCACGGCGTAGGTGTTTCGGTAGTAAACGCCCTGTCGCAGAAGCTGGAGCTGGTTATCCAGCGCGAAGGCAAAATCCACCGTCAGCTCTATACGCACGGCGTGCCGCAGGCACCGCTGGCCGTCACGGGCGACACCGACAAAACCGGTACCATGGTGCGTTTCTGGCCGAGCCTCGAAACCTTCACCAACGTCACCGAGTTCGAGTACGACATCCTGGCGAAACGCCTGCGTGAACTGTCGTTCCTGAACTCTGGCGTCTCGATTCGCCTGCGCGACAAGCGTGACAACAAAGAAGACCACTTCCACTACGAAGGCGGTATCAAGGCGTTTGTTGAGTATCTGAACAAGAACAAAACGCCAATTCACCCGAATATCTTCTACTTCTCCACCGAAAAAGACGGTATCGGCGTGGAAGTGGCGCTGCAGTGGAACGACGGTTTCCAGGAAAACATCTACTGCTTTACCAACAACATTCCACAGCGTGACGGTGGTACTCACCTTGCGGGCTTCCGTGCGGCGATGACCCGTACCCTGAACGCCTACATGGACAAAGAAGGCTACAGCAAGAAAGCGAAAGTCAGCGCCACCGGTGACGATGCCCGTGAAGGCCTGATTGCCGTTGTCTCCGTGAAGGTACCGGATCCGAAGTTCTCCTCACAGACCAAAGACAAGCTGGTCTCTTCTGAGGTGAAATCGGCGGTTGAGCAGCAGATGAACGAACTGCTGAGCGAATACCTGCTGGAAAACCCGTCCGACGCGAAAATCGTGGTGGGCAAAATTATCGATGCGGCGCGTGCCCGTGAAGCGGCGCGTAAAGCCCGTGAAATGACCCGTCGTAAAGGCGCGCTGGACTTAGCCGGCCTGCCGGGCAAGCTGGCTGACTGCCAGGAACGCGACCCGGCGCTGTCCGAACTGTACCTCGTGGAAGGGGACTCCGCGGGCGGCTCTGCGAAGCAGGGCCGTAACCGTAAGAACCAGGCTATCCTGCCGCTGAAGGGTAAAATCCTCAACGTTGAGAAAGCCCGTTTCGACAAGATGCTCTCTTCTCAGGAAGTGGCGACGCTCATCACTGCGCTGGGCTGCGGCATTGGCCGTGACGAGTACAACCCGGACAAACTGCGCTACCACAGCATCATCATCATGACCGATGCGGACGTCGACGGCTCGCACATTCGTACGCTGCTGTTGACCTTCTTCTATCGTCAGATGCCTGAAATCGTTGAACGTGGCCACGTCTACATTGCCCAGCCGCCGCTGTACAAAGTGAAGAAAGGCAAGCAGGAACAGTACATCAAAGATGACGAAGCGATGGATCAGTACCAAATCGCGATCGCGCTTGATGGCGCGACCCTGCACGCGAACTCGCACGCCCCTGCACTGGCCGGTGAGCCGCTGGAGCGTCTGGTGTCCGAGTTCAACGCCACGCAGAAAATGATCACGCGTATGGAACGCCGTTATCCGAAAACGCTGCTGAAGGAGCTGGTTTATCAGCCAACCCTGACCGAAGCCGATCTGAGCGACGAGCAGACCGTGACCCGCTGGGTGAACGCTCTGGTGACCGATCTGAACGAGAAAGAGCAGCACGGCAGCCAGTGGAAATGCGATGTTCAGCAGAACGCCGATAAGCAGTTCGAGCCTATTATTCGCGTGCGCACCCACGGCGTTGATACCGACTACCCGCTGGAGCACGAGTTTGTCACCGGTCCGGAATACCGTCGTATCTGCACGCTCGGCGAGACGCTGCGCGACCTGATCGAAGACGATGCGTTCATCGAACGTGGCGAACGTCGTCAGCCGGTAGCCAGCTTCGAGCAGGCGCTGGACTGGCTGGTGAAAGAGTCCCGTCGTGGCCTCGCGATCCAGCGCTATAAAGGTCTGGGCGAAATGAACCCGGAGCAGCTGTGGGAAACCACCATGGATCCGGAAAGCCGCCGCATGCTGCGCGTTACCGTTAAAGACGCGATTGCTGCAGACCAGCTGTTCACGACCCTGATGGGTGATGCGGTTGAACCACGTCGTGCCTTCATCGAAGAGAACGCCCTGAAAGCGGCAAATATCGATATTTAATCGGTTTGAAACCGCACGATAACTGGCCGCGCTTTTAGCGCGGCTTTTTTATGGGCGCAGGCATATCCAGCGACATCACGGAAGGTAAACGGCTCGCCAGCGTATCTATCGCAATTCTTACCCTCAGCGGCAGATGCGGCGTCTGCTGCCACACCGCATGAACGTCGAAATGCACGTCCGGTGCCTGCTTCAGGAGCGGGACGAGTTTACCCTGGTGAATATCTTTAACGACCATCCAGCAGGGCAGCCATGCAATGCCGTGTCCGGCCAGCGCAGCGTCGCAGATCGCCTGCAAATCATCCATATTAAGTGATGACCGGGGAGTAAAGGTGTGCGACGTTCCTTCGTTATCCATCAGCTGCCAGGACAGCACTCTGCCTGCGCGCAGATAGTTAATCGCCGTATGCTGGGGTAAATCAGCCACGCTTTGCGGTTGGCCTTTCTTCTGCAGATAATCCGGTGCGGCGCATAGCACCATGCGGTGTTCTCCCAGCCTTCTGGCGACCAGCACGCTGCTGTCCTGAAGCGTGCCGTTACGCACCGCCATATCAAACCCTTCCTCGACGAGATCCACCACCCGGTCACTGAATGACATTTCCAGTTCAAGCCCGGGGTGTTCCTGCGCCAGCGCTATCAGCAGCGGGGCGACGCACTGGCGACCAAACAGCACTGGCATGGCAACGCGCAGGCGGCCACTGACCTGCTGTTTCCCTGTTTCCAGCAGCGATTCCGCGCCCCGAATCTCCTCCAGCGCGCGCAGGCAGCGTTCATAAAAAAGGGCGCCGTTATCGGTCAGCCTCTGGCTACGGGTGGTGCGATGAAAAAGACGTACCCCCAGCCGCTCTTCAAGGCGAGCGATGCTTTTCCCTACCGCCGAGCGTGACAAATGCAGGCGAATTGCGGCCTGAGCGAAACTTCCCGCCTCAACGGCGGCCACAAAAACAGGAATATCCTTCAGCGTATCGGTCATGGATTGTATCGATTATGGCGTCAATAAAGAGAAAACTTATCGCCACTGGTGACCTTTAGTCAACGGTAGACTGTCAGGACTAAAGCTCATCTGATGGCAGGAGAAATAAAATGACAGAGACAATGCAACGCTGGTCCATGGACGCCCTCGGGCGCGAGAACCTCAAGCTGACTCAGGCACCCGTTCCACAGCCCGGCCCGGGTGAAGTGCGCGTACGGGTGAAGGCCGTTGCGCTCAACTATCGCGATAAAATGGTTGTTGAAGGCACAATGCCAATCCCACTTTCCTTCCCGTTTACCCCGGCGTCTGACATGGCGGGCGTCGTAGACAGCGTGGGTGAAGGCGTCACGCGCTTCCAGCCCGGCGCTCGCGTTATCTCAACCTTCTTCCCGGAGTGGATCGACGGTAAACCGCAGGCGGACGCGCGCAATTTGCCCTATAAAACGTCCGGTGGATACTTCCAGGGGATGCTGGCCGAGTATGTGATTGTGAAGGAAGACGCGCTGGTGGCCTCCCCGGAGACCCTGGATGACGCCGAGGCCAGTACCTTACCCTGCGCAGGGCTTACCGCCTGGTTTGCGCTGGTGGAACGCGGACAGCTGCGCGCCGGGCAATCGGTGCTGGTGCAGGGCACGGGCGGGGTGGCGATTTTCGCCCTGCAAATTGCAAAAGCGCACGGCGCAGAGGTATTTGTCACCTCGGGGAGCGATGAAAAGCTGGAGCTGGCCAAAAAACTGGGGGCCAGCCAGGGCATCAACCGCCTGAAAGGCGACTGGGCTGAAAATACGCTGGCACTGACGCAGGATCGCGGCATCGACCATATTATTGAAACCGTGGGGGGCGAGAACCTGAAGCATTCCCTGCGCGCCGTTGCCGTTCACGGACGTATCTCCGTTATTGGCGTGCTGGCCGGGACGGAGATAACCCTCTCTGCTGGCGAGCTGTTGCTGAAATCCCCCGTCATTCAGGGGATCGGCGTGGGACACCGCAGGGCGCTGGAAGATTTCGTCCGCGCTGTTGATGTCACCGGCCTGAAACCCGTGATTGAGCATCGCTACCGTTTTAACGAGCTTGAACAGGCACTTGAGCATCTGGATCGCGGCGCGTTCGGTAAAATCGTTCTCACTCGCGAGTAGGTCTTTATTCCCCGGGAGAAGCGTAAAAGGGGGCTTTTGTTGCGCAATGTAGCTCTATTTTTGTGTGCTTAATCGCGTTAGCATGAGGCAGCACTCATTTATCCCGGGGAACTCATGGCTATCAAACTTATTGCAATCGATATGGACGGCACGCTGTTGCTGCCAGACCACACTATCTCTCCAGCCGTTAAGAACGCGATCGCCGCGGCACGCGCCAAGGGTGTGAATGTGGTCCTCACCACGGGGCGTCCGTATGCGGGCGTGCACAGCTACCTGAAAGAGCTGCACATGAATCAGCCTGGCGACTACTGCATCACCTATAACGGCGCGCTGGTGCAGAAAGCCGCGGATGGCAGTACGGTTGCGCAAACCGCGTTGAGCTACGATGACTATCTGTTCCTGGAAAAACTGTCCCGTGAAGTGGGCTCCCACTTCCACGCCCTCGATCGCAATACGCTTTACACCGCCAACCGTGATATCAGCTACTACACGGTGCATGAATCCTACGTTGCGACCATTCCGCTGGTGTTCTGTGAAGCGGAGAAAATGGACCCTGCCACCCAGTTCCTGAAAGTGATGATGATCGACGAGCCGGAGATCCTGGATAAAGCGATTGCGCGTATTCCGGCAGAGGTAAAAGAGAAGTACACCGTGCTGAAAAGTGCGCCGTACTTCCTCGAAATCCTTGATAAACGCGTCAATAAAGGCACCGGCGTGAAATCGCTGGCTGATGCGCTGGGGATTAAACAGGAAGAGATCATGGCGCTGGGCGACCAGGAAAACGACATCGCGATGATTGAATTCGCGGGCATGGGCGTGGCGATGGATAACGCCATTCCGTCGGTGAAAGAAGTGGCCAACTTCGTGACCAAATCCAACCTGGAAGACGGCGTTGCCTACGCGATCGAGAAGTTTGTGCTGCAGTAACGCTTATTTCTAATCATCGGCCTCGGTTATCAACCGGGGCTTTTTTTTGCGCTGAATTTATCGAGTTGTTCTTTTTGTGATCTTGATTGTAGTACAACATTGATTGATTGTACTACATTGTCACCACAGCAAAGTCGAATTCTCTCACGTTTGTACTGCAAAAGTGAGGTGAAATTCAGCGGTCGCGGTAAAGTAGTGATGGACATACAGAGCACAAGGACTCTCCATGACTCTCAATAAAACCGATCGCATCGTCATTACGCTGGGCACCCAGATTGTGGGTGGCAAATACGTTCCCGGTTCGCCGCTGCCTGCAGAGGCCGAACTGTGTGAGGAGTTTGAAACCTCGCGCAACATCATCCGGGAAGTCTTCCGCTCGCTGATGGCGAAGCGGCTGATTGAAATGAAGCGCTATCGCGGCGCGTTTGTTGCCCCGCGCAACCAGTGGAACTACCTCGATACCGACGTACTGCAGTGGGTGCTGGAAAACGATTACGACCCACGGCTTATCGGCGCGATGAGCGAAGTCCGAAACCTGGTTGAACCGGCCATCGCCCGCTGGGCGGCGGAGCGCGCAACCTCTGGCGATTTGGCGCAGATTGAGTCGGCTTTAAACGACATGATCGCCAATAACCAGAACCGGGAGGCGTTTAACGAGGCGGATATCCGCTACCACGAAGCGGTGCTGCAGTCGGTGCATAACCCGGTATTACAGCAGCTTAGCGTGGCGATCAGCTCGCTACAGCGAGCAGTATTTGAACGTACCTGGATGGGCGATGAGGCCAACATGCCGAAAACGCTCCAGGAACATAAAGCGCTGTTCGATGCGATACGGCATCAGGACGGCGATGCGGCAGAGCAGGCGGCACTTACCATGATCGCCAGCTCGACACGAAGGCTAAAGGAAATCACATGACATCTCGCTACATCGCAATTGACTGGGGATCGACCAATCTGCGCGCCTGGCTGTACCAGGGCGAACAGTGCCTGGAGAGCAGGCAATCAGAAGCAGGCGTGACGCGCCTGAACGGTAAATCCCCCGAGGCGGTGTTAGCAGAGGTCACACAAAACTGGCGCGACAGCGCCACGCCGGTGGTCATGGCGGGAATGGTCGGCAGCAACGTTGGCTGGAAGATAGCGCCTTATCTACCGGTTCCTGCCCATTTCTCCGCGATTGGTGAGCAGTTAACGTCCGTTGGCGACAATATCTGGATAATTCCCGGTTTGTGCATCTCTCGCGGGGATAACCACAACGTGATGCGCGGCGAAGAGACGCAGCTGCTTGGCGCGCGCACGCTTTCTCCTTCTTCTGTCTACGTCATGCCCGGAACGCACTGCAAGTGGGTCCAGGCCGACGCTGAGCAAATCCACGATTTTCGCACCGTGATGACCGGCGAGCTACACCATTTACTGCTCAATCATTCACTGGTGGGAGCCGGTTTGCCGGAGCAGGAAGCCTCGTCAGAGGCGTTTGCTGCCGGGCTTGAACGTGGGATCGCTTCTCCTGATGTTTTGCCGCAGCTTTTTGAGGTTCGCGCCTCGCACGTGCTGGGAAATCTCCCGCGCGAGCAGGTCAGCGAATTTCTCTCCGGCCTGCTAATTGGCGCAGAGGTCGCCAGCATGCGTGATTTCGTCGCGCACGAGCAGGCCATCACCCTTGTCGCTGGCACATCGCTAACGTCGCGCTATGAGCAGGCGTTTCGCGCCGTTGGACGTAACGTTTCAACGGTATCCGGCGACACGGCATTTCAGGCAGGAATAAGGAGCATCGCTCATGCAGTGGCAAACTGATCTTCCCCTTATCGCGATTTTGCGCGGCATCACGCCCGACGAGGCGTTAGCCCACGTCGGCGCGGTTATCGACGCCGGGTTCGACGCGGTGGAAATCCCGCTTAACTCTCCGGAGTGGGAAAAAAGCATTCCGGCCGTGGTGGAGGCCTTCGGCGATAGGGCGCTGATTGGCGCAGGCACCGTGTTACGGCCTGAGCAGGTAGATCGGCTGGCAAAGATGGGCTGTAAGCTTATCGTCACGCCCAACATTCAGCCTGAGGTGATCCGCCGCGCGGTGGGTTACGGCATGACCGTCTGCCCTGGATGCGCCACCGCCACGGAAGCCTTTACTGCTCTGGATGCGGGCGCACAGTCGCTCAAAATTTTCCCGTCATCGGCTTTTGGACCGGACTACATCAAAGCGCTGAAAGCGGTATTACCCGCCAGCGTGCCGGTCTTTGCCGTGGGCGGCGTAACGCCAGAAAACCTGGGCCAGTGGATGAGCGCGGGCTGTGTGGGCGCGGGGCTGGGCAGCGATCTGTATCGCGCCGGTCAGTCCGTGGAACGTACCGCACAGCAGGCGGCAGCATTTGTGAAAGCGTATCGAGAGGCAGTGAAATGAAAATAACCAAACTCACCACGTACCGTTTACCCCCGCGCTGGATGTTCCTGAAAATCGAAACCGATGAAGGGGTCGTGGGCTGGGGCGAACCGGTAATTGAAGGACGTGCGCGCACCGTAGAAGCGGCGGTGCACGAGCTGGGGGAATACCTGATTGGCCAGGATCCGGCTCGCATCAACGACCTGTGGCAGGTGATGTACCGCGCGGGCTTCTACCGCGGGGGGCCGATCCTGATGAGCGCCATCGCCGGTATCGACCAGGCGCTGTGGGATATCAAAGGCAAAGTGCTGAACGCGCCGGTCTGGCAGCTCATGGGCGGCCTGGTGCGCGACAAAATTAAAGCCTACAGCTGGGTCGGCGGCGACCGTCCTGCAGAAGTGATCGACGGCATTACGCAGCTGCGCAACATCGGCTTTGATACCTTCAAGCTCAACGGCTGCGAAGAGATGGGCATTATCGACAACTCGCGCGCGGTGGATCGCGCGGTGAATACCGTGGCGCAAATCCGTGAAGCCTTCGGCAATGAGATCGAGTTTGGTCTGGACTTCCACGGCCGCGTCAGCGCGCCGATGGCCAAAGTGCTGATCAAAGAGCTGGAGCCGTATCGTCCGCTGTTTATCGAAGAGCCGGTGCTGGCCGAGCAGGCTGAGTACTATCCGAAACTGGCTGAACAGACCCACATTCCTATCGCGGCGGGTGAACGCATGTTCTCGCGCTTCGAGTTTAAACGCGTGCTCGAAGCGGGCGGCATTGCGATCCTGCAGCCTGACCTCTCTCACGCGGGCGGCATCACCGAATGCTACAAAATCGCCGGGATGGCCGAAGCTTACGATGTGGCGCTGGCCCCGCATTGCCCGCTTGGCCCGATCGCGCTGGCGGCCTGTCTTCACGTCGACTTTGTCTCCCGCAACGCGGTGTTCCAGGAGCAGAGCATGGGGATTCACTATAACAAGGGCGCGGAACTGCTCGATTTTGTGAAAAATAAAGAAGACTTCAGCATGGAAGGCGGTTTCTTTAAACCGTTAACGAAGCCGGGCCTTGGCGTTGAGATTGATGAAGCCAAAGTCATTGAGCTGAGTAAACATGCGCCGGACTGGCGTAATCCACTGTGGCGTCATGAAGACGGTTCCGTAGCCGAGTGGTAACTCTCCGGCTGGCGCTTCGCCACCGGGCAAAAATCGTTAATACAAAAATATAACCCTCTGTAAATTACAGGGCATGGTGAGCGGCTTCGCTATGCCCAAAATCTGGAGACAGATTGCGATGGATATTCCAGTTACCGCTACAAAAACCGGGCGTCGCCGCTACCTGACGCTGATTATGATCTTTATTACCGTGGTCATTTGCTATGTCGACCGCGCCAACCTTGCCGTGGCATCGGCCCATATTCAGGAAGAGTTTGGCATCACCAAAGCGGAAATGGGTTACGTCTTCTCGGCGTTTGCCTGGCTGTATACGCTCTGCCAGATCCCCGGCGGCTGGTTCCTTGACCGCGTGGGTTCACGTCTGACCTACTTTATCGCCATTTTCGGCTGGTCCGTGGCGACCCTTTTCCAGGGCTTCGCGACCGGGCTGATGTCGCTGATTGGCCTGCGTGCCATTACCGGGGTTTTCGAAGCGCCCGCGTTTCCGACCAATAACCGCATGGTGACCAGCTGGTTCCCGGAACACGAGCGCGCTTCCGCCGTTGGCTTTTACACCTCCGGGCAGTTTGTTGGTCTGGCGTTCCTGACGCCGCTGCTGATTTGGATTCAGGAGCTGCTGAGCTGGCACTGGGTGTTCATCGTCACAGGGGGGATTGGCATTATCTGGTCGCTGATCTGGTTCAAGGTCTACCAGCCGCCGCGGCTGACCAAAAGCATCACCAAAGCCGAGCTGGACTACATCCGCGACGGCGGTGGCCTGGTGGACGGTGATGCGCCGGTGAAAAAAGAGGCGCGCCAGCCGCTGACCAAAGCGGACTGGAAGCTGGTCTTCCACCGTAAGCTGGTGGGCGTTTATCTGGGCCAGTTCGCGGTGACCTCCACGCTGTGGTTCTTCCTGACCTGGTTCCCGAACTATCTGACCCAGGAAAAGGGCATCACGGCGCTGAAGGCGGGCTTTATGACTACCGTGCCGTTCCTCGCGGCTTTTTTCGGCGTACTGCTCTCCGGGTGGCTGGCCGATAAGCTTGTGAAAAAAGGCTACTCGCTGGGCGTGGCGCGTAAAACGCCGATTATCTGCGGGCTGCTGATCTCCACCTGCATCATGGGGGCCAACTACACCAACGATCCGGTGTGGATTATGGCCCTGATGGCGGTGGCGTTCTTCGGTAACGGTTTCGCCTCTATCACCTGGTCGCTGGTGTCGTCTCTTGCGCCGATGCGGCTGATTGGCCTGACCGGCGGCGTGTTCAACTTTGTCGGCGGGCTGGGCGGGATCACCGTACCGCTGGTCATCGGCTATCTGGCGCAGGACTACGGCTTCGGCCCGGCGCTGGTGTACATCTCCGCCGTGGCGCTGATCGGTGCGCTCTCCTACATCATGCTGGTGGGTGATGTGAAACGAGTAGGCTAATCCCTGCGGATGTTTTACCCTGATGCACTCACCGTGCATCAGGGTATCCTCATGAAACAAATCACCTTCGCTTCCCGCAACCACCAGCTGACCAACATCAATACCTGGACGCCGGACAGCCAGTGGCTGGTCTATGACGTGCGCCCTTCCGGTGCATCGTTCACCGGTGAAACCATTGAGCGGGTCAATGTCGCTACGGGTGAGGTGGAGGTGATCTATCGTGCAACTGACGGCGCGCACGTCGGCGTGGTGACCGTTCATCCCGCGCATGAGAAATACGTCTTTATCCACGGCCCGAGAAACCCGGATGCAGACTGGCACTACGATTTTCATCATCGCCAGGGGGTGATCGCGCAAAACGGTCAGGTGAGCAATCTTGACGCGATGGATATCACTTCGCCGTACACCCCTGGGGCGCTGCGCGGCGGCAGCCACGTCCATGTCTTCAGCCCGAACGGCCAGCTCGTCAGCTTTACCTATAACGACCATGTCCTGCACGTGCGCGATCCTAAACGTGATTTACGCAACGTCGGCGTGGCTGCGCCTTACGGCCCTGTGAACCCGCAGGGGAACCATCCCCGTGAGTATCCGGGAACCTTCTGGAGCGTGCTGGTCAGCCGCACGACGCCCAACCCGCAGCCGGGCAGCGACGAGATTAACCGCGCCTATGAAGAGGGCTGGGTAGGCAACACCAGGCTGGCGTTTATCGGCGATACCCTCTCTGCGCAGGGCGAAAAAGTCCCGGAACTGTTTATCGTCGACCTGCCGGAAGACGAGCAGGGCTGGAAGCGTGCGGGCGATGCGCCGCTGCAGGGCACGGCAGAGACCCTGCCGGCCCCGCCTGCCGGGGTAATGCAGCGTCGTCTGACCTTTACGCATCAGAGGGCCTATCCGGGCCTGGTGAACGTGCCGCGCCACTGGGTTCGCAGCAACCCGCAGGGGACGCAGATCGCGTTTCTGATGCGCGACGATAACGGCATTGTGCAGCTGTGGCTGATCTCGCCTGAGGGCGGTGAGCCGCGCCAGCTGACGCGTAACGGGAGCGGTATTCAGTCTGCGTTTAACTGGCATCCGGCGGGTGACCGACTGGGGTTTGTGCTCGAAAACCGGATCGCCTGCTGCGACGCGCAGACCGGAGAGGTGACGTTTTTGACGTCCGATCACGGCAATCCGCCGTCTGCTGATGCCGTCGTGTTTTCCCCGGACGGGCGCTTTATTGCGTGGATGGAAGAGACAGGGGGTTTCCGTCAACTTTGGTTAACGGAAACCGCGCAGAACTAGCGTGGAGGCATCTCTGCGGGCGGGATAACGGCGTTTGTTGCCAGATTCTCCTGCTCGCTTTTTTCTACCCGTGAGCGCACGGAGTTGTCCTTACGAAACATATCCCACGGCAGCAAAAGCGTATCCGCCACGGCCGTAAACGGCATATCCAGGATAACCAGGGATTTGGTGCCCCAGTTTGTATCGTCATCGGAGATCATCGCCGCGCTGGCGCGCGTCCCCGGATATGTTCCTTCTTTACCGCCGGTGTGAGACATCACGCTCGAACACCCGCAAAGTAAAACAACCCCGCTGAACGTCGTCAGCTTTATCAGAACATTTTTCATCATCACTCAGTCATCGTTAATGGCACTGCATAGACCTGCAACTCAGGGTTATAACGAGCCTTAACCAAAATGGATAGCCCGATAACCCCGCACTGTGGCAGCCATCGCAATTTAACCCTTTGTGCTGTTGTCCCAGTCTAAGCGAGATGCAGGAAAGTGCAAAAAAAAGTGCAGTCGTCGCGCTTGAAAAGCCCGGTTGCAGACCCATTTTAAGAATACGACCCGATAACGAACTCGCCTGATGGGTGTTCGGGGGGCGCAAAGGCCTGTCCATGGTGGAAGGCTACATTTTCTCGCTGATTTCAGGAGTTTTATTTATGCGTAACTTCGATCTTTCTCCGCTATACCGTTCTGCAATTGGTTTTGACCGCCTGTTTAACCATTTAGAAAATAACCAAAGCCAGAGCAACGGCTACCCTCCATACAATGTTGAGCTGGTTGACGAAAACCACTACCGCATCGCCATTGCCGTCGCCGGTTTTGCAGAAAACGAACTGGAGATCACCGCGCAGGACAACCTGCTGGTGGTGAAAGGTTCCCATACGGCCGAGCAGAAAGAGCGTACTTACCTTTACCAGGGCATCGCCGAGCGCAACTTTGAACGCAAGTTCCAGTTAGCCGAGAACATTCACGTGAAAGGCGCGAACCTGGTCAACGGCCTGCTGTTTATCGAACTGGAACGTGTGATTCCGGAAGAGAAAAAACCGCGTCGTATCGAAATTAACTAATTATGCGGGTCGCGCGAGCGGCCCACCCAGAATTGCTTGCCGTAACGGGAGCATATGCGAATCCATCAGGATTTGCAGGAACAACTGCGCACAAAATTAAACTGTGCCGAACTCGCTTCTCAGAAGGAGATTTAGTATGCGTAACTACGATTTATCCCCCCTGCTGCGTCAGTGGATTGGTTTTGACAAACTGGCTAATGCCCTGCAAAACACCGCTGAGCAACAGACGTTTCCGCCGTACAACATCGAAAAAAGCGACGATAACCACTATCGCATCACCCTGGCGCTGGCCGGCTTCCGTCAGGAGGATCTGGATATCCAGCTTGAAGGCACGCGTCTGACCGTGAAAGGTACGCCGGAGAAACAAGAGACCGAGACCAAATGGTTGCATCAGGGGCTGGTTAATCAGCCGTTTAGCCTGAGCTTTACCCTGGCAGACCATATGGAGGTGTCCGGCGCCACGTTTACCAACGGGCTGCTGCATATTGACCTGACCCGCAACGTGCCGGAAACCATCCCGCCGCAGCGTATCGCCATTAGCGACCGGCCGGCGTTAAACAGTTAACAGTGTGCGGGTTGATGCCCTCACCCCGGCCCTCTCCCACAGGGAGAGGATGAAAAGATAAAGCCCTGCCCCGGCAGGGCTTTTTTGTGCGCCATCGCCCATACAACCGCCCACGGCTCTGAGAGAATCCTTAGCATAACTAAGGTTATGCCAAGGAAGTGGATCATGAGTGATATCGCGTTAACCGTCAGCGTGTTGGCCCTGGTCGCTGTTGTTGGCCTGTGGATAGGGAATATCAAAATCCGCGGCGTCGGGTTTGGGATAGGCGGGGTGCTGTTTGGCGGCATTTTTGTCGGCCACTTTGCCGACCAGCTCGGGCTGGTGCTGAGCGCTGAAATGCTCCACTTTACTCAGGAGTTCGGCCTGATCCTGTTCGTTTATACCATCGGGATTCAGGTGGGGCCGGGTTTTTTCGCCTCTCTTCGTGTCTCCGGCTTACGGCTCAACCTGTTTGCCCTCGGCATTGTGGTGATGGGCGGGTTGGTCACCGCCATTCTGCATAAAATCTTTGCTATCCCGCTGCCCGTGGTGCTGGGCATTTTCTCCGGGGCGGTCACCAACACGCCCGCGCTCGGTGCCGGGCAGCAAATCCTGCGCGATTTGGGCATCGAACCCGGCATCGTCGATCAGATGGGGATGAGCTACGCCATGGCCTATCCGTTTGGCATTTGCGGCATTCTGCTCTCCATGTGGCTGGTCCGCGTCCTGTTTCGCATTAACGTTGATAAAGAGGCGAAAGACCACGAAACCACGCTCACCAACGGCCATATGCCGATCAAAACCATCAATATTCGGGTCGATAACCCCAACCTGAACAATATGGCGATTCAGGACGTGCCGATCCTCAACAGCGCCAATATCATCTGCTCCCGCCTTAAGCGCGACGATATGCTGATGGTGCCCGCGCCTGGCACCATCATTCAGCAGGGCGATCTGCTGCACCTGGTCGGCCAGCCCGGCGATTTAAACAACGCGCGGCTGGTGATTGGTCAGGAAGTGGATACCTCTCTCTCAACCCGCGGCACCGATATGCGCGTGGAACGCGTTGTGGTGACTAACGAGCACGTTCTTGGTAAGAAAATACGCGATCTTCAGGTAAAAGAGCGCTACGACGTGGTGATCTCCCGCCTCAACCGTGCGGGTGTCGAGCTGGTCGCTAGCCCGGAGGCCAGCCTGCAGTTCGGGGATATCCTCAACCTGGTTGGGCGCCCGTCGTCCATCGACGCCGTCGCGGATATGGTGGGTAACGCCCAGCAAAAACTGCAGCAGGTGCAGATGCTGCCAGTGTTTATCGGTATCGGGCTTGGCGTACTCCTTGGCTCCATCCCGCTGTACGTGCCGGGCTTCCCGGTTGCGCTCAAGCTGGGCCTGGCTGGCGGGCCGCTGATTATGGCGCTGATCCTCGGGCGTATCGGCTGCATCGGTAAGCTCTACTGGTTTATGCCGCCGAGCGCCAACCTGGCGCTGCGCGAGCTGGGCATCGTCCTGTTCCTGGCGGTGGTCGGGCTGAAGTCCGGCGGGGATTTTGTCGATACCCTGGTCAAGGGCGAAGGGATGAGCTGGGTCGGCTACGGCATATTTATCACGGCTATTCCTTTGCTGACGGTGGGCATACTGGCGCGGATGTTCGCCAAAATGAACTACCTGACGCTGTGCGGCATGCTGGCGGGCTCCATGACCGATCCGCCCGCGCTGGCCTTTGCCAACAACCTGCACGCCACCAGCGGCGCGGCCGCGCTCTCCTATGCCACCGTCTACCCGCTGGTGATGTTCCTGCGCATCATTACGCCGCAGCTACTGGCGGTGCTGTTCTGGGGGATGGGCTAGCAGGTCGTCCGGGTGGATGCGCCGCAGATGGTAGTCCACCTGGTAATCGCTGGTATTGCGGAACATCACGGAATAATTGAGGAACTCGCCGCTGTCGCTGTAGGAGAGGGACGTAATGCGCAGCAGCGGCGTCTGTTCCGGCAGGTTCATATAACCGGCCAGCGTTTTATCTGCCAGCACCGGCGTCAGGCTCTCGTAGTTCCCGCTGATGGTAATCCCGCACTCCTTCTCGATGTAATCAAACTTAGACCCCTCAAGATGCGCCAGCGACAGATTGCGGAACAGCTTCACCGGCATAAAGCTGTCCTCCAGCATCAGCGGCTTCCCGTCCACGTAGCGCACCCGTCGGGAAAAGTAGATCCGCTCATCCACCTGAATCCGCAGCTGGCTGGCGATGGCGGGCGGGGCGGGCATCACTTCGAACTGCAGCACCTTGCTCTGCACCTCTTTTCCCTGCTGGCGCAGCACCTCCACCAGCCCGGTCAGGTTGGTGGTTTCGTGGTGAACGTCTTTACGCGACACAAACGTGCCGCTGCCGTGCCGCCGCTCAACCAGCCCCCAGCTCACCAGCAGATCCAGCGCCTTGCGGATGGTCATTCGCGCCACACCGAACTCCTGCGCCAGCGCTTTTTCGCCGGGCAGCGGGCTGCCGATGTTGTAGTCCGACGAATTCAGCCGCAGCCGCAATCTGTCGGCAATAGATTTGTAGATCACTGGTAGACCTCTCTGCCCTTATCAGGGCGTGGATGGCGTCCTGATATGTCTATATTTACCGCAAAAAGTAGACCTGATTGGTCAAAATAAAACCATGAATGCGATCACGAATCGCAGCGGCACGCCATGTTCGCGCATCAGTAAGTTCTTATGCTCACCTCAGGCCAGCAAAAAACCATAAAGGCCTCTACCCCTACAGGTTGTTTCATGAGGATTTAAAAATGCTCAGTCAAATACAACGTTTTGGCGGTGCCATGTTTACCCCGGTGTTGCTGTTTCCGTTCGCCGGGATCGTGGTGGGAATCGCCATCATGCTTCGCAACCCGCTGTTTGTCGGCGAAGCCTTAACGGCCCCCGATCATCTTTTCGCGCAGATTGTTCACATCATTGAAGAGGGCGGCTGGGCGGTGTTCCGCAATATGCCGCTGATTTTTGCCGTCGGCCTGCCGATTGGCCTGGCGAAGCAGGCCCAGGGCCGCGCCTGTCTGGCGGTGTTGATTAGTTTCCTGACCTGGAACTACTTCATCAACGCGATGGGGATGACCTGGGGCCACTTCTTTGGCGTCGACTTCTCCGCCGAACCGACGGCTGGTAGCGGGCTGGCGATGATTGCCGGCATCAAAACGCTCGATACCAGCATCATCGGCGCCATCGTGATTTCAGGCATCGTTACCGCCATCCACAACCGCTATTTTGACAAGCCGCTGCCGGTGTTTCTGGGGATTTTCCAGGGCAGCTCGTTTGTCGTTATCCTCGCGTTCTTCGTCATGATCCCCTGCGCCTGGCTGACGCTGCTGGGCTGGCCGAAAGTGCAGATGGGCATTGAGTCCCTGCAGGCGTTCCTGCGCTCTGCCGGGGCGCTGGGCGTGTGGGTCTATACCTTCCTTGAACGCATTCTGATCCCAACCGGATTGCACCACTTCGTCTACGGTCCGTTCATCTTCGGCCCGGCGGCGGTTGAGGGTGGGATTCAGGTCTACTGGGCGCAGCATCTGCAGGAATTCAGCCAGAGCACCCTGCCGCTGAAAACCCTCTTCCCGGAAGGCGGCTTCGCCCTGCACGGTAACTCAAAAGTGTTCGGCTCGGTCGGGATTGCGCTGGCGATCTGGTACACCGCGTCGCCGGAAAACCGCGTCAAGGTCGCGGGGCTGCTGGTTCCGGCCACGCTTACCGCGGTGCTGGTGGGCATTACTGAACCGCTCGAATTCACCTTCCTATTTATCTCGCCGCTGCTGTTTGCCGTTCACGCCGTGCTGGCGGCGACCATGGCGACGGTGATGTACGCCTTCGGTGTGGTCGGGAACATGGGCGGCGGCCTGCTGGACCAGTTCCTGCCGCAAAACTGGATCCCGATGTTCCATAACCACGCCGCGACGGTCTTTACCCAGATCGGCATTGGCGTCTGCTTCACCGGAATTTACTTCGTGGTCTTCAAAACGCTGATTGCACGTCTGAACCTGAAAACCCCGGGCCGGGAGGAGAGCGAAATCAAGCTCTACAGCAAGGCCGACTATAAGGCGGCGCGCGGGCAAACCACCGCCCCGGCCGCGGCCAGCCAGCAGGTCGGGCAGGCCGCCGGATTCCTGCAGGCGCTCGGCGGCGCGGCGAACATCGAAAGCATCAACAACTGCGCCACCCGCCTGCGCATCGCCCTGGTCGATATGGCGAGAACGCAAAGCGATGACGTCTTCAAAGCCCTCGGCGCCCACGGCGTGGTGCGACGCGGCAACGGCATTCAGGTGATTGTCGGCCTGCACGTTCCTCAGGTGCGCGACCAGCTGGAATCGCTGATGAAAACCCCCTTAACGAATGAACAAACCACCCTGACAGAGGCTATATCATGAAAAAATTCTCAGTTGTCATTGCAGGCGGCGGCAGCACCTTTACGCCTGGTATCGTCCTGATGCTGTTAGCCAACCGTGACCGTTTTCCGCTGCGCGCGCTGAAGTTCTATGACAACGACGGCGCGCGTCAGGAGACCATCGCCGAAGCGTGCAAAATCATCCTTAAGGAGCAGGCTCCGGAGATTGAATTCAGCTACACCACCGATCCGAAAGCGGCCTTTAGCGATGTCGATTTCGTGATGGCGCATATCCGCGTGGGCAAATACCCGATGCGCGAAAAAGATGAAAAAATCCCGCTGCGCCACGGCGTGCTGGGCCAGGAAACCTGCGGCCCGGGTGGGATTGCCTACGGCATGCGCTCTATCGGCGGCGTGCTGGAGCTGGTGGATTACATGGAGCAGTACTCCCCGAACGCGTGGATGCTGAACTACTCCAACCCGGCGGCGATTGTTGCGGAGGCCACGCGCCGCCTGCGTCCGAACGCCAAAATCCTCAACATCTGCGATATGCCGATCGGCATCGAAGGGCGCATGGCACAGATTGTCGGCCTGAAAGACCGCAAAGAGATGCGCGTGCGCTACTACGGCCTGAACCATTTCGGCTGGTGGACGTCAATTGAAGACCTGAACGGCAACGATCTGATGCCGAAGCTGCGCGAATACGTGGCGAAAAACGGCTATGTCCCGCCTTCTGACGACGCTCACACCGAGGCGAGCTGGAACGATACGTTCGCCAAAGCAAAAGACGTGCAGGCGCTGGATCCGGATACCATGCCGAACACCTACCTGAAGTATTATCTCTTCCCGGACTACGTGGTCGCGCATTCCAACCCGGAACGCACCCGCGCCAATGAGGTCATGGATCACCGTGAGAAGCACGTGTTCAGTTCCTGCCGGGCGATTATCGAGGCGGGCAAATCCTCCGCCGGTGAGCTGGAAATCGACGAACACGCGTCGTACATCGTCGATCTGGCGACCGCCATTGCCTTTAACACCCAGGAGCGGATGCTGCTGATTGTGCCAAACAACGGGGCCATCCATAACTTTGATGCCGATGCGATGGTGGAAATTCCTTGCCTGGTGGGCCATAACGGACCGGAGCCGCTCACGGTGGGCGATATTCCGCACTTTCAGAAAGGGCTGATGAGCCAGCAGGTGGCGGTGGAAAAACTGGTGGTGGATGCCTGGGAGCAGCGTTCGTACCAGAAACTCTGGCAGGCGATTACCCTGTCGAAAACCGTGCCGAGCGCGTCTGTTGCGAAAGCGATTCTGGATGACCTGATCGAGGTCAATAAGGGGTTCTGGCCGGAGCTGCACTAATCTTCCCGACCGGCATCGCCCGATGCCGGTCTCCTTGTCCTTGTCGATTTACGCTATGCTGAAGCCTGCCCGTAGCTCGACAAGGAACCTTCATGAAAATTTCCCGCCTCGGCGAAGCGCCGGACTACCGCTTCTCGCTGGCTAATGAACGCACGTTTTTAGCGTGGATCCGCACCGCGCTGGGATTCCTTGCCGCCGGGGTGGGGCTCGACCAGCTCGCGCCTGATTTCGCCACGCCGCTGATTCGTGAGGTGCTGGCGCTGCTGCTGTGCCTGTTCGCGGGCGTGCTGGCGATTTACGGCTACCTGCGCTGGCTGCGCAATGAAAAAGCGATGCGTTTGAAGCAGGATCTGCCCTATACGCGTGGGTTACTCATCATCAGCGCGATTTTGCTGGCGGTGGCGGGCGTGGTGATGGTGCTGGTGTTCTATGGCGGATAGCCGCAAAGCGCGACGCGAAGCGGACCCCGGCCTGCAGCCGGAGCGAACATCACTCGCCTGGCTGCGCACGCTGCTGGGGTATGGTGCGCTGATTGCCCTGGCGATTAAGCACAACTGGCACCGCACCGGGGTGCCGTTCTGGATCTCGCTTGTCGTGCTGGCGCTGGTGGCGATTATTTTATGGCGCTATACCCGCAGTCGAAACCTGATGGACGTGGCGCAGAACGATTTTGTGCAGCCGAAGGCGGTGAGGGATAAGTTCCTGATCGCCCTGGCCGTGCTGTCTCTGTCTTTACTCTTCGCAGTGACTCACATTCAGCAAATTGTGAGCTTTTAAAGCCCGGTGGCGGCTACGCCTTACCGGGCCTACGATTAACGGCTTTTTGCTAAATACTTCGCCATCTCGTCTTCCGGCACCATGCCGCCGCCGGTCGCCCATACCAGGTGGGTAACGCTGGCATCTGAACGCACGCGCAGCGGCCCGGCCATGCCCGCCAGCGCGGACGGTTCCAGCCGAATGCCTTCCTCCTGCGCCAGCCAGCCGAGCATGTCGTACATGCTCTGGTCGGAAAGCGTATAGAACCCGTCAAGCAGGCGCTCCATCGCGCGGCCCACGAAGCCGGACGCGCGCCCTACCGCCAGACCGTCCGCCGCCGTAACGTTATCAATGCCCAGATCCTGCACCGCAATCTCATCGTGCAGGCCGGTGTAAACACCCAGCAGCATGCACGGGGAGTGCGTCGGCTCCGCGAAGAAGCAGTGGACGTTATCGCCAAAGGCCAGCTTCAGGCCAAACGCCACGCCGCCGGGGCCGCCGCCGACGCCGCACGGCAGATAGACGAACAGCGGATGATCGGCATCCACCACGCGGCCCTGTGCGGCAAACTGCGCCTTCAGTCGCTCGCCTGCCACCGCGTAGCCCAGGAACAGGGTGCGGGAGTTTTCATCGTCAATGAAGAAACAGTTAGGATCGCTTTCTGCCGCCTTGCGTCCCTGCTCCACCGCCACGCCGTAATCCTGCTCATATTCCACGACGATCACGCCGTGGCTGCGCAGTTTGGCTTTCTTCCACTCGCGGGCGTCGGCAGACATATGCACCGTCACCTTAAAGCCGATGCGGGCGCTCATAATGCCGATGGACATCCCGAGGTTGCCGGTTGAGCCGACCGCAATGCTGTACTGGCTGAAGAAGTCCTTAAAGCGCGGCTCCAGCAGAACGCTGTAGTCGTCTTCAACGCTCAGCAATCCGGCCTCCAGCGCCAGTTTTTCCGCGTGGGTCAGCACCTCATAGATACCGCCGCGCGCTTTAATCGAGCCGGAAATCGGTAGATGGCTGTCTTTTTTCAGCAGCAGGGTGCCGGGAACGGATTTGCCAGACTCTTTCTCCAGCCGCGCCTGCATTGCCGGAATGGCGACCAGCTCGGATTCGATAATTCCGCCCGTTGCCGCCGTCTCCGGGAAGGCTTTCGCCAGATACGGCGCGAAGCGTTTCAGGCGAGCGTGCGCGTCGTCCACGTCGGCTTTGGTCAGCCCGACATAGGGCAGCCCTTCGGCCAGCGTGGTGGTAAGCGGGTTAAGCCAGGTGGTTTCTTTCAGGGCAATCAGATCCTCAACCAGAGGAAACTGTGCGGTTAAAGTGGTGATAGTTGCGTTTTCCATAATACGTCTCTTCGCGCTCAGATAATGAAGGAAAGCAGGAATGTGCCGCCAAGTGCAAGCACCGAGGCGATAAACGTCGCCGTCGTATAGTATTTGAAGGTCTCATTCAGGGTCGCGCCGCAGTACTGCTTCACCAGCCAGAAGAGGGAATCGGTCACGATCGTGCAGCCAATGGCGCCGGAACCGATGGCAATGGTGATGATCTCCGGGCTGACGTTTGGGTAGAGCGGCAGCATCGGCGCGACGATCGCCGTCGCCCCCATCATCGCCACCGTCGCGGAGCCAACGGCGGCATGCAGCACCAGCGCCACCAGCCAGGCGAGCAGGATAGGGTGCATGTGCAGGTTCGAGAGAATATGCGCCAGTGAGTCCGCCAGTCCGCTGGTTTTCAGGATGGCGTTGAACGCGCCGCCCGCGCCGATAATCAGCAAAATGTTGGCGATAGAGCCGAAGCCGTGCTCGGTGTGCGTCAGCATCGCGCCCATGCCCATGTGCTGGCGAATCCCCAGCAGGTAATAAGCGACAAACACGGCGATAAACATGGCGGTGATCGGGTTGCCGATAAACTCCAGCAGCGTATACAGCGTGCCTTCTTTTGCCATATTCAGCTCGGCGATGGTTTTCACCAGCATCAGGGCAATCGGCAGCAGCACCGTGAACAGCGTGGCGCCCAGCGACGGCAGGGTGTGCTCTTCCCGCACCTTCAGGTCTGAAAATTCCGCCGGAACCGGTTTAAACGGCAGACGATTGCCGAGCAGTTTCAGGAACAGCGGGCCACCGACCAGCGAGGCCATCAGGCCTACCATCAAACCGTAGACAATGACCGTCCCGACGTCCGCACCTAATTTATTGGTCACAAACAGGGCAGCAGGATGCGGCGGCACCACGCAGTGCACCGCCATCAGCGCGGTACAGAGCGGAATAGCCAGCTTGAGCAGCGACGTGTGGGTCTTTTTGGCGATGGAAAACGCCAGCGGGATGAGCAGGACCACGCCCACTTCCACGAACAGCGTGATACCGCAGATCAGGCCCACCAGCACCATAATCACGTCTGCTGACAGCCAGCGGCAGCGCTGCAGTGCGATCCCGATGCGCTCTGCCGCGCCGGAGACTTCCATCATCTTGCCGAGAATGGTGCCCAGACCAATCACCGCCGCCAGGAAGCCCAGCGTGCCGCCAATGCCGCTCTCAATGGCGTTCACCATATCCAGCGGGCTCATCCCCATCATCGCGCCGACGAAAAAGCTCGCCAGCAGCAGCGCGAGGAACGGGTGAAACTTCAGTTTTACGATGGTTAAAACAATCAACACAATGCTGACCAGCAGCGTTGCCACAACCCAGACCTGAGATCCCATATCTCACCTCACCCTTATGTCATCTGAGGGTATTGGACGAAAAAGCGGCGTGGGCTGACAAACGATATAAATTGGCGTTCAGGTGAGCCAGATTGGATCAACTGAGTGACTGCGCTCTAAAAAGCGCACTTAATTCGTATTAGGTTCACATTAATTCACCCTTAAACGGTATGCTGAGCGCAGAAACCACGCGTGAGAATTGTGATGACCGATGCAAATGAAGCCAGAAACCGGCTGTTAAACGGCTGGCAGCTGTCGAAAATGTACACTTTTGAAGTGGCCGCCCGGCATGAGTCCTTCGCGCTGGCGGCGGAGGAACTGTCGCTTAGCCCCAGCGCGGTGAGCCACCGCATCAACCTGCTGGAAGAAGAGTTGGGCATTCAGCTGTTTGTCCGTTCGCACCGTAAAGTCGAGCTGACGCAGGAGGGAAAGCGCGTCTACTGGACGCTAAAATCGTCCCTCGACACCCTGAATCAGGAGATCCTGGATATCAAAAATCAGGCGCTGTCCGGTACGCTGACGGTCTACTCCCGGCCGTCGATCGCCCAGTGCTGGCTGGTACCCATGCTGGGTGATTTTACCCGTCGCTACCCGTCGATTTCGCTCACCATCCTGACCGGCAATGATTACGTCAATATGCAGCGAACGGGTATCGATCTGGCACTTTATTTCGACGATACGCCGCCTAACCATCTCTCTCATCACTTCCTGATGGACGAGGAAATTTTGCCCGTCTGTTCACCACAATATGCCCGTGAGCATGAACTGTTGAAAAACCCCGATAATCTCAGCCACTGCACGCTGCTGCACGACCGTCAGGCCTGGAGCAATGATTCCGGTACGGATGAGTGGTTGAGCTGGGCGCAGCACTTTGCGATGAACATGCCGCCATCGTCTGGTATTGGTTTCGATCGTTCTGATTTGGCGATTATTGCGGCCATCAACCACGTCGGCGTCGCGATGGGGAGAAAGCGGCTTGTGCAGAAACGGCTGGAACGAGGCGAGCTGATCGCCCCGTTTGGCGAAAAGACCCTGAAATGCCATCAGCACTACTATATTTCGACGCTTTCTGGCCGTCAGTGGCCGAAAATTGACGCCTTTATCGGCTGGCTGAGAGAACTGGCAGGTTGAAGAATTATTACGCTTTCGCTCTACACCAAATATGAAAAAGCGTGCTAAATACAGGTAATGCTTTCGATTTATCCAGGGTAAACCGTGTTAAAGCCTTTTATTGTCTCTGCATTACTGATCTCTTCCGGCTGGGCGATTGCCGCTGAGCCGCCGCTGACGGCTGCCCATTATGCGCAGCAGCTTGGCGTCGGGATGGATGTGGACTGGGCGCGAACCGAGCGCGGCATACGCGAATTCGACCCGCTGGTGGTCCGCGATTTTCGTGCAAAAGGCATTACTCACGTGCGCATCCGCGTGGCCGATGAGCCGACGGAAGCGCGGCTGATTCACCTGCGCAAGCTGGTGGAAGCCTGCGAGCAGTATGGCGTGATCCCGATAATCGCTTATCAGGCTGATGAATATAAAAACGACCCAAAAGCCGATAACGAAATAGAGACGATCAACTGGTGGATTGCCGTTGCGCACTATTTCGGTCAGAGCTACCCGCTGCTGGGTTTTGATCTCATTTATGAGCCAGCCGACAAGCTTAACCACAACCTCGCGTCGCTAAACCGCGTGTATGAAAAAACCATTAAAGCGATCCACGACATGGACCCGCAGCGCATGATCTTTATTGCGCCGCGCCTGCGTGCCGCGCCGGAGGATTTATCCAGCCTGAAGCTGCCTGCGCACAGCCAGAACTACCTGCTGGCGGAGTGGCATATTTTCCCGTGGGGGCCGCTGAAAAATAGCGGTAAATACCCGTGGACGTCCGGCACGGCGGCGGAGAAAGCGGCTATCCATAACCGCATCAACGCCGCGCTGCACTGGCAGCAAAAAACCGGGCACGTTAGCTGGGTCGGGGGCTGGGGCGTGGGAGAATCAAGCCGCTTTACGCCAACCGCTTCGCAGCTGGCCTTCGCCACCTTTATGGCCTGCGAGCTGCAAAAGGCGAAAATCCCGTATGCGCTTAACGCGGATTTCCAGTTTTACGACGGAGAAGAGGGCGCCTGGCGGCCAGCGCCAGAGCCGTTATTACAGGCGATGATCGCCCCTGTCTGTGAAAAGCCCGGCGAGAAGCCGGGCCATCATGCGGTTAAACCGGCTGCTCGTGATGCGGGACACGCGACGCCAGCGGCAGCCAGCACAGTAAAATCAGCAGCCCCATCAGCGTCATCAGCAGGCCCAAACTAGCCTGCCCGGTCTGCGGCATCATCGCCGAGAGCCAGGCCAGCGCGCCGGAGCCGATATTCTGCAAGCCGCCCACCAGCGCGCCCGCCGTACCTGCGAGGAACGGGAACGGCTCCATCGCGCCGCTGGTGGCGAGCGGGAACAGCATCCCCG